>NZ_JUEI01000013.1:0-131681 GCF_000802655.2 Paenibacillus sp. IHB B 3415
GAATTTCCGGGAATGTAGCAGCTTGAAAATCGACTTTTTCAACAGTCTGCTTTTATCCACTTACTGCCTGCTGCTCCGTTACAATCATCAATTTAGGTGTACAAATTCCACTAACTTGGAGGAGAAAAACCCAAACCCAAAACAGCGATCCTCCATTAACCGGAGAATCGCTGTTTTGCATTCGTTGGGACTGCTCATTCATTTCATAAACTTACTGCGCTGTATACCCGCCGTCGATCAGCAGGGTAGAACCTGTGACGCCCCCGAGGCGCTCGCTGGCAATCAGCATAGCGTAGTCGGCGATTTCTTCAACAGCCAGCAGGCGTTTCTGCGGGACGAGCGGATAGATGACCTCCTCTAGTACGCTTTCCAGCGGCACGTTCCGGGTTCGGGCCAGATCCTCCATTTGTCCGCGCACCAGCGGGGTATCCACATAACCCGGGCAGAGGGCATTCACTGTAATGCCGTGGGCAGCGCCTTCCAGGGCGGCGACCTTGGTCAGCCCGATCAGGCCGTGCTTGGCGCTGTTGTAAGCGGCTTTGCCGGCAAAGCCGATGACTCCGTTAATGGAGGCCATGTTAATGATGCGGCCGTAGCCTTGCTCCTTCATAATCGGGAAGGCATGCTTGATGCCGATAAAAGCTCCGGTCAGCATCACCTTCAGCATGAACTCGAATTTTTCCACGGGGAAATCCTCAATCGGCGACACATGCTGCAGCCCGGCGTTGTTCACCAGAATGTCCAGTCTGCCATAGACTTCTTTGGCTTTGGCGATAGCTGCGCTGTATTCCGCTTCCTGGGTAACATCGCATCTGAGGCCATAGGCTTCATAGCCCCGGGCTTGTAATTCTTCGGCGGCGTTGACGGACTGCTCCTCACGTACATCGGAAATGACCACCCTGGCGCCTTCATGGGCGAACTTGCGGGCAATTTCCAGACCGATGCCGCTGGCAGCGCCGGTGATGAATGCTACTCTATTTTCCAAAAATCTGCTCATTTCTGCATAACCTCCATGGGGATGAATTAGAAGATGGATAGAACGATGGCAAGGGTGAATACGGCAATTGTCTTCAGGCAGGTGATGGCAAAGATATCTTTATAGGATTGCTTATGCGTAAGTCCGGTAATCGCCAGCAAAGTGATGACAGCACCATTATGTGGAAGCGTATCCATACCTCCGGAGGCCATGGAAGCGATTCTGTGCAGCATTTCCGGGCTGATCCCCAGCGTTTGGGCCATGGAAAGATAGGATTTGCCCATGACCTCCAGGGCGATCGATAAACCGCCTGATGCGGAGCCGGTGACTCCGGCGAGAATGTTGACGGACAACGCTTCGGAAATTAGCGGATGATCGCTGATATTCATGATCCATTCCTGGATGGATTTGAAGCCTGGCAGTGTTTTGACAACGTTGCCGAAGCCTACTTCGGAGGCTGTATTGAAAATGGCAAGCAGGGAGCCCATGGCTGCGGCGGTCAGGCCTGCGGCCATTTTGCCTTTGACCTGGCGGATATTGATGCACCCGGCAGCGATAACCCCGATGCAGAGGGCAATAATTAAGGCCCAGCTTGAGGATACGGTTTTGACATTGGCGATATTGAACGTTTCCAGCAGCTCGCTGCTGTACCAGTTGGTCACCGACATGGACGTCCGGCTGAGCAGGAAGTTGAATACGAGCACGAGCAGAAGCGGCAGAACGGAGATCCAGATGTTTGGATATTTGGCGTTCTCCAGCACTTCCGGCTCGTTCTTATGGCCGGTGCCATAGCCTTCCCCGTTAGCAGCTGCCTGCTTGCGGCGGCGTTCCAGCCACCACAGGCCGCCGATGAAGACGATCAGCGCGCCGGCAATACCGACGAGCGGAGCAGCATAGGCATCTGTACCGAAGTAAGTGGTCGGGATGATGTTCTGAATCTGCGGCGTACCCGGCAGGGCATCCATCGTATAGGTGAACGCTCCAAGTGCGATGGTGCCGGGAATGAGCCGTTTCGGGATATCGGCTTCACGGAAAATCGCTACAGCGAACGGATAGACAGCGAAGGCTACGACAAACAGCGATACGCCGCCATAAGTCAGCACGGAGCAGGCGAGTACAACGGCAAGCATGGCTCTCTTTGAGCCGAGCGCTTTGACAATCGTCTGGGCGATGGACGAGGCAGCGCCGCTAAGCTCCATCATTTTACCGAAGATAGCGCCCAGCAGGAAGATTGGGAAGAAGTTCTTTACGTAGTTTGCCGCATTCAGCATGTATACTTCGGTGTAGCTCGGCATCAGGGCGACCCCTGAGATAACTACCGCAAGCAGTGTGAATATAGGTGCAAAAACAATAACCGGAAACCCCCGGTAAGCGAAGAACATCAGCAGGCCAAGCGCCAGAACGATGGCTAAAACCTGAATAACCATGTGAACCCCCCTAATTAAATGTGTACCCTACCTTTTGCCTAAACGGAACCATAGCTCTGTTCCAGAAACATCGAATAGGCTTTCGTCCCTTCCAACCTTGTGCGCGCAGGTCATTTGTTATGATGGTAACGCTTACATTCAAAGTGTACAACAGCATTCTGCAGGCGTAAAATTCAAGCGGTGCATGCAATCCATGAAAAAATTTTATGGATAAGCGGGGACTATACCGCCATCTTCGCTTTAGACAGGAAATCATTTCTGCACTTGCATTTTTGCTGTATAAAATATATTATAGATAAATAAAGTCTTTGATTAGAAACAAAGTCCATACTTAAGGTGGAACAAGACATGAAATACTCAAAAGCAACGAACTACGCGCTGCACACGATGCTGTTCCTGGTGGCGTATGCTCCGGATAAGCCGGTAGGAGTGCAGCAGCTTGCCGAACGGCAGAATGTATCCCCTACTTATTTGTCCAAAATCCTGACCAAGCTGGTGAAGGCGGGGCTGGTGGAATCCGCATCCGGCGCGAATGGCGGGTATCGGCTGAGACGCAGGAAGGAAGAAATCTCGTTCCTGGATATTATCCATGCGATCGAAGGCACGGCTTCGCTGTTTGACTGTACGCTTAATCATTCCAGCGAGTGTCTCATCCAGCAGGAGATGGTGAAGGCAGAAGGGCAGATGGAGGAGTATTTGCGCAATAAAATGATGTCCGAGCTTGCCGGAAAATTAACGGAGAGCCATTGAGCTCCGTTATTTTTTCGAGAATTTCATAGATATTCAAAGTCTGTTAAATCTGCGAAATACGAGAGGATGGATTAGAGATGAACAACGGATTATTTGAGGCAACAGTATGGGAGACGGCCTGGAAGGAAGATCCCAAGGCAATGGCCAACAAGTTCAAAGCGATGGGGATGGACCCGCATCACAGCTTTGATCATAAGGCGAAGGTGTTTAATGAAGAGGTATTCAGCAGCGCGGGAAGAGACAGAAGTGAGCGGATTATCAGCTGGATGGAGGGCCAGGGAGTAGATTTCAAAGGGCTGACTGTCCTGGATGTGGGCGCGGTTTCGGGCGGCTTCACCGTACCTTTTATCGAGCGAGGGGCCAAGGTAACGGCAGTAGAGCCTAACATTCCGCTGGCCGAACTGTTTCTGATGAACACTGCGGGCAGTGCCCCCGGCCAAGTGGAGCTGGTACGTGAAGCGTTTGAAGATATCGATATTGCGGCCAAAGGCTGGCTGAACGCCTTCGATCTTGTTTTTGTATCCATGTGTCCGGCGGTATTTGACTGGGAGAGTGCGGAGAAGGTCATTAGCTGTGCCCGGCAATACTGCTATATCAGTACATCGGCGGGGGTTCAGGAGCATAGCCTCATGAATGAAGTGCTGCCTCTGCTGACGGGCCGGGCAGTGCATGCGGAATCTTCGGATATGGCCTACCTGATGCAGCTGCTGTATTTGAAGGGATATTCCTACGAATCGATTGTGACCCGTGAGACGAAAAGCAAGGAGCTATCCGTAGATGCAGCGCTTGCTGAAGTAATAGAGATGCTGCCTATGCATCATTTGGATCGGAAAGAGGCTACCCTGAAGGTAGTTACGGATTATTTGCATACTGCTTATCCTGATCAAAAGGTAGTGATCCGCCAAGGCGGCCGGTTCGGCAAAGTGCTGATCAAGCTGCAGGATCTCAACATGTACAGCAGAGCAGCTGCAGCCAAGCAGTAAATCATAACAGCATATATACATGACATTGTCTTTCCATAGAAAGATGCTATCATAGAGAGTAGATCCCCACGCGGGATCTATTTTATTATCCGGGAGGACTGAGGGCTATGAGTTTGAGCAAGCGTATTTTCGAGCATGACCTGATGAAGAAAGTGGGTGAAATCTACTATGAGCCATAGTCTCATAACGATTTCCCTGCGCCAGGAGCTGGTGCAGCAGCTGGTCTATCTCGATGAGCATAAATTCGTTATTCTGGACCGGGGAACATGGGAGTCGCCGGCCGAGCGGGCGGAGATTCAGTCCATGATCAGGAAGTATCAGGAGGCGGTGGAGCAGATTCTGTCCGGCGGGGATGAAGCGCTTGAGCAATCCACTGTTCTGGTCGGGTCGCGGGTATCGCTGCGGATCGGCCAGGAAACGCTGAAGGATGCCTATAGAATTGTAATTCCGGGCGAAGCTGAACTGGATGAATTCAGTATCTCCCTGTGGTCTCCGATGGGCAGGGGGCTGATTCTGGCGCGTCCCGGCGATACGGTTACGATTCAAACCCCGTTTGGCAGTGATGAAGTGCTGATTCTGGATAATGTGTATGATTGAAGCTGATTAAAAAAAAGAGGCGTCCCGCATCATCCTGTGATGATTGGGGACGCCTCTTTGACGTGTTCCGGAATTGGCCTGGCGGTGATTACAATTCTTCGATTTCCCGCAGCCAGAGCGCAGCGGAAGCATCACTCGGCATACGCCAGTCGCCGCGCGGCGAGAGGCTGACCGTACCGACCTTCGGTCCGTCCGGCAGGCAGGAACGCTTGAACTGCTGGGTGAAGAAGCGTGTAACGAATACCTTCAGCCAGGCAACGAGCTGCTCTTTGGGATAAGCCTCACCGAAAGCATGCTGGGCGAGGTAGAGCATTTTGCCGGGCGAAGCTCCTGTACGCAGCATGTAATACAGGAAGAAATCATGCACAATGTAAGGTCCCAGAATGTTCTCGGTGAGCTGGACGATCTCTCCGGTTGCCGATGGCGGCAGCAGCTCCGGACTGATTCCGGTCTCGATGATGCTGTAGAGGAACTTGCCCACCGTCTCGTCGGCTTCATGATCCGCATACCACGCAACGACATACTGGATCAGCGTCTTCGGAATGCCTGAATTCACGCTATACATCGACATATGGTCTCCATTATAGGTGCACCAGCCAAGGGCCAGCTCGGATAAGTCGCCGGTGCCGATGACGATGCCGCCGTTTTTGTTGGCGAGATCCATCAGAATCTGTGTGCGTTCCCGGGCCTGAACATTCTCATAAGTCAGGTCATGCACATCTTTGTCATGGCCGATGTCCTCGAAGTGCTGGAGGCAGGCCGCCTTAATATCGACGACCTTAAGTGAGGCGCCGAGCGCTTTGATTAGGCCAACGGCATTGTCGTAGGTCCGGTTCGTTGTGCCGAAGCCCGGCATTGTGACGGCAAGCACATCGCTGGCCGGACGGCCGAGCAGCTCCATTGCCCGCACTGCGACCAGCAGAGCAAGCGTAGAATCGAGGCCGCCGGAGATGCCGATCACGGCCTGCTTGGTGCCGATGTGGCGGATGCGCTTCATCAGGCCGGAGGTCTGGATCGAGAGGATCTCCTGGCAGCGTTCGTCACGCTGCAGCGGGTTGCCCGGGACAAACGGATTGACGCCGACCGTCCGTTTGAGCTCACGCTGGCTGTTCTCACGGACGGGTGAAACGTAGAGCAGCTCGCGGTAATTACGGCCGCCCTTGCCGGCCCGGAAGGTGCCCATCACGGTGCGGGAATACTGAATCCGCGGCAGATCAATATCGGCGGTGATCATCCGGCTCTCATGGGTGAAGCGCTCAGACTCGGCCAGCATCTGGCCGTTCTCCGCGATCAACGAGTGCCCGCCGAAGACAACATCCGTGGTGGATTCGCCGGTATTGCAGCCGGCATAGACATACCCGGCTACGCAGGAAGCGGACTGGCTGCCCACCAGCTGGCGGCGGTAATCGGCTTTGCCGACCAGCTCATTGCTGGCAGACGGGTTGAACAGCAGCGTTGCCCCGGCCTGGGCCAGCAGACTGCTTGGCGGCACCGGCACCCAGAGATCCTCGCAGATCTCCACGCCGAAGGATACATTACCATTGCTCTCGCAGGCAAATATCAGATCATTGCCGACAGGTACAGTAGCTCCGCCAATCCGCAGCTCGGCCACTTCCAGCTCTTCAGCTCCGGCGAACCAGCGCGGCTCATAGAATTCGCTATAACCTGGAATGCAGGTCTTCACGACAATTCCGAGAATATGACCTTGCTGGATTACGGCAGCGCAGTTGAACAGCCGGCTCTTAATGGAAATGGGCAGGCCGGCAATAACGATCATTGTATGTTCTGCCGTTGCGGCAGTGATCCGGAGCAGTGCCTCCGTGGCGGCGTCCAGCAGCTTGGACTGCAGGAACAGATCCGCACAGGTGTACCCCGTGATGCACAGTTCCGGGAGTACCAGGTACTCAACCTCCTGTGCCGCGGCATTATTTATCACTTCAATAATTTGTTCGGAATTGAATACGCAGTCGGCCACCCTCAGCTCGGGGGAAGCGGCAGCGACTCGCGCGAATCCGTGATTCTGCATGCATTTCACCTGTCCTTTACCTATCCTTTAGTAGAAGTACACTATCTAAATATTGTACCCATCAAATGGCATTGGTAACAAGCGGGGATTTGCAGCAATAAGCAGCAGCCGAACGGGACGCGCTTTTTGGTAGATTAGGTAATCATATATTTCCCGCAAATATGGATAACTTCGAAGAAGCACCTGAAGAAACGGGGAACAGCATTGGCAGTTGGCAGGAGTGTGGCAGCGTTGGCGGTAGGCAGTTGGATTTTCTCCACTTGATCATGAACGGAGGCACATTTGCCAGACAGCAGTTGGATAAACAGCACTTACTTTGCCGGAAATAGTCCAGAGTAGGGGGAACGCTCGAAATTAAATGACGTTTCTCCAACTAATTACCTCTGACGCTCCTTAACATCCAAATTAAGATACGTTTATCCAATTAATGATGAAGAGCCAGAGTGGATACGACCAATGATCACCATTTATGCAGCTGCTAATTTCAATGGGGATTCAGCCGGTACCTACCAACTTGATTTTGGGGTGGACTAACGGATCGGGGGGCTCCCCTTCTCGAATCCGTAATCCCGTTCAACCTTGCACACTCTTGTTTTATAAGTGAGATACCAATCCGAGATACCTTTGCTTTGGGCGACCAAGTGCCGTTCGTTTTGTTTCCATTGCTGGATAGCTTCGAGAGAATCCCAATAAGAGACAGTGATGCCTAGACCTTCTCTGGCACTTTCTACTCCGAGATATCCAGGCTGGGCGGCTGCGAGTTTCCCCATTTCCTCGGCCATTTCCGCATACCGGTTATCCCCGTCTGTACGTTCGGATGTGAATATCACTGCATAATAAGGCGGCGCTGGTGTATTGGCAATTTCACTCATGACTTTCCCTCCGTTTGATTGGAATGTTGCTATTTCATTACCTATCTATAGTAGTGCATCTATGATCCGGATGTATAGCCTGGCGGACGAATCGGCCTGTCAGAGCTTCATGAAGCACGGGCCGGTCCACAGAAACGGGATGGCAGGGAAGGGGATTGTGCAGCGGTAAGACAACGGGCGGAGGAGCAAAATCCGCGATTGAAGCCAGGGGATTACTGGCTGCGTTTGCGTGCACGCTGGTTTTGGGTTAGAATTTTGCCGAGAAGAAGGGAGGGCATGTACATGCCGTTAACAGGAAAAGAATTGATCGAGGAAGTCCGGGCGACCGGGGTGCCCTATGGCTGTCTGGCCGTCTGGTTTCTGGGACAAGCCAGTGTGATTATCAAAGGGGCAGAGGTAACCGTTTATATTGATCCTTATGTCTCTCCTGACCCGGACCGGACGTTCCCGCCGCCGATTCCGCCTGCGGAGATTACGAATATGGACGTATGTCTGATCACCCATGACCACTCGGATCATCTGGATGAGCGGGCATTGCCGATGCTTGCAGAGCTCAATCCCGCAGCCCGGTTCATGGCTCCGGCGGTCTGCCTGGAACGATTGCAGGGACTCGGAATACAGAAGGAGCGCCTAACCGCAGCATTGCCTGCTCACGCAGCAGTAGAACCCGTCCCCGGCCTGCAGGTGTTCCCGGTTGCTGCGGCGCATGAACAGCTGGAGCGCGATGAACAGGGTAACCCCAAGTATGTCGGCTACATCCTGCAGCTGAACGGGGTCACGCTGTATCATGCCGGAGATACCGTTCTGTTCCCTGAGCTGATTGAGGAAGTCGGCAGCCGGAAGATTGATCTGGCGCTGCTGCCGATTAACGGCCGCGACTACTACCGGGGAAGCCGCAATATTGTCGGCAATATGAACTACCGGGAAGCGGCGGAGTTTGCGGCGACCAGCGGCTTTGAGACCGTCGTTCCGCTGCATTATGATCTGTACGCCGGTAACGCCGAGAATCCGGGGTATTTCGTCGATCACCTGTACCGCCATTTCCCGGAGCAGAAATTTCATATGATGGCCAGAGCCGAACGGTTCGTCTATGTGTCGGCGCAAGCTTTTAAGAACAGCACTCCAGACTCCAAGTAAGCGCATTCAAAAGATCAGCCCGATTTCTTGAACACCATCCACAAAAGCGAAATCAGACACACGCCGACGGCGGCGAGAACCAACGGAAACCACAGCGGAGCGGATGTTGCAGCAATCTGGATCATCCCCATTCTGTGGTTCACCTCCTTCCGGTGCAGAGTTTGCGCTACTGCAGCGCAGGATAGAGCAGAGATACCTGATATTTGCTTAAGAAATCAATCCATTCTTCGGACGGCCGCTGATCGGTGACGATATAATCGACCTTGTCGAAGCTGAACAGCCGGATGAAGGCGATACGGTCGAACTTGGAATGGTCGGCCAGGAGCACAACTTTGTTCGCCTGCTGCTGCATCAGCACCTTGAGCTCGGTCTCCGCTTCGTTCGAATCGCTGAGCCCGCCGGTCATGGAGAGCGCCTTGCAACTGAAGATGGCCACATCCACATTATATTTCAGGATCGTCTGCGACGCCGTCGGCCCTACAAATGAGCTGGTCTCCGGACCCAGGATGCCCCCTGTAGAAATGAGCTTCTGTCCGGAATGCTGGAACTCTGACAATACCGCCAGGGAATTGGTGATGATTGTCAGATTTTTTTTGTCCTCCACGATTCTCCGCAAGCCTTCAAAAGCCGTTGTGCTGGTATCAGTCATCACACTGTCCCCGTCACTGATCAGCTCCAGCAGACATGCGGCAATCATCCGCTTCGCTTCAATATTGACCTGATGCCTGTGGGAATAGGAGGGGTCCTCGTTGGTATGGGCGTTCAGAATAGCTCCGCCGTAATTCTTCTTGGCAATGCCCTCTTTATCCAGCCGGTCGAGATCACGCCGGATGGTCTCCTCCGATACACCAAATTTCTGCGCAAGGTCCGCTACGTGAACCTTCTTATGCCTGTATAGCTCGTTGATTACCAGATCCCGCCGTTCAAAAGCCTTCATCCCGTTGCCCACCCTTGATTAAATAGTTCTAGCCATAGTATATCAACTAGTTTACTACATATTTCTGCAAAACTTAAATAATTAAAACGAACATAATACCACACTATATTTGAATTATATCACATAATACCACATAAATATCAAATAAAAAGTGTGGAATATTGTTGACTTTAAGGGTTTGGAAATCTATGATGGAGAAGAAAAGGATTAGTCGGCGGAGAATGCCCATAGTTTGCAGACAGTAGCAGGCTGTATTTGATAGCGCTTACTAATCGGAGTGTGCAGCTCCAATGAAATTATTTTATCCAAATCAACCATTGATTCCGGGGAGGAACAGCAGTGACAGCAAATTATCCGAAGATTGGTATCCGGCCTACGATTGACGGCAGAAGACGCGGGGTGCGTGAATCGCTTGAGGCCCAGACTATGGGTATGGCACAGCGCGTGGCGGCATTTTTGCAGGAGAATTTATTTTATCCGGACGGTTCGCAGGTGGAGTGTATTATTGCCGATTCTACCATTGGCGGTGTGAAGGAAGCTGCAGCGGCAGCGCAGAAGTTCGCAGGTGCGGGTGTAGGCGTATCAATTACGGTCACACCGTGCTGGTGTTATGGATCTGAAACGATGGATATGGATGCTTCGATTCCGCATGCGGTATGGGGATTTAACGGAACGGAACGCCCCGGGGCGGTGTATCTGGCAGCAGTGCTGTCTGCTTATGCACAAAAAGGTATTCCGGCCTTCGGCATCTACGGCGAAGACGTTCAGGAATCCAGCAGCGAAGAGATCCCGGCGGATGTACAGTCCAAGCTGCTCCAGTTCGCGAAGTCGGCACTTGCGGCTGCGCTGATGAAAGGGAAGTCTTATCTGTCGATGGGCTCCGTATCCATGGGGATCGCCGGTTCCATCGTCAACGAGCAGTTCTTCCAGGAGTACCTCGGCATGCGCAATGAGTATATCGATATGTCTGAATATGTACGGAGATTCGAGGAAGAAATCTATGATCCTGAGGAATTGGGGCGGGCACTGGCCTGGGTGAAGGACAACTGCCGGGTGGGAGCGGACAATAACCCGCAGCATCTGCAGCTCAGCGAAGAGGTTAAGGAAGAGCAATGGGAGACCTGTGTCAAAATGGCGCTGATTGCCCGCGATCTGATGATCGGCAATCCGGAGCTTGCGAAGCTCGGCTTCGAGGAAGAAGCGAACGGCCACAACGCTCTGCTGGGCGGCTTCCAGGGCCAGCGTCAATGGACGGACCATTTCCCGAACGGTGATTTCATGGAGACGATTCTTAACTCCTCGTTCGACTGGAACGGCAGACGGGCGCCTTATATTGTCGCGACCGAGAATGACAGCCTGAACGGGGTCACGATGCTGTTCAATTATCTGCTGACGAATACGGCGCAGATTTTTGCCGATGTCCGTACCTTCTGGAGTCCGGCTGCAGTGAAGCGTGTAACCGGATACGAGCTGGAGGGAGCAGCGGCAGGCGGTCTGCTGCATCTGATTAACTCCGGTTCAGCGGCACTGGACGGAACCGGTGAGCAGAGCATTGACGGCAAGCCGGCGATCAAGCCGTTCTGGGACATCACGGATGAGGAAGCGGCTGCCTGTCTCGCACAGACCCAGTTCCGCCCGGCCTCGCAGGAATATTTCCGCGGGGGCGGCTTCTCGACAGATTACCTGACCAAGGGCGGAATGCCGGTCACCATGGCCCGGCTGAATCTGGTCAAGGGCCTCGGGCCTGTGCTCCAGCTGGTGGAAGGCTTCACGGTGGAGCTGCCGGGAGAAGTGCATGATACGCTGGATCAGAGAACGGACCCGACCTGGCCGACAACCTGGTTCGCACCTAAGCTGACAGGCAAGGGCTCGTTCCAGTCTGTATATGATGTGATGAACAATTGGGGCGCCAACCACGGAGCGATCAGCTACGGGCATATTGGAGCCGATCTGATTACCCTGGCCTCGATCCTGCGGATTCCGGTCAGCATGCATAACGTGGAGGAATCGCGTATTTTCCGGCCGCGTGTCTGGTCGCTGTTCGGCACAGAGGATCTGGAAAGCGCTGACTACAGAGCCTGCCGCAATTTTGGGCCGCTCTACTAAATCTGCAAAGTGAAGCGGGTGCGGAGAACATGGGCGAAGAGATAATCAAGCTGCTGGCAATCGACCTGGGTGCCAGCTCCGGCAGGGTCATGCTGGGAACCTACGCTAACGGGAAGGTGGAGGTGGAAGAGATCCGCCGCTTCCCTAACGGGCCCGTAGAGGCTGACGGGCAGTTGTACTGGGATGTCCAGCAGCTGTTTCATGAGATGAAGCAGGGGATACTGGAGGCCGTGAAGTCCCGCGGCCCATTGCAGTCTATGAGTGTCGACACCTGGGGAGTCGACTATGGCTTCCTGGATGCTGAGGGGGAGCTGCTGTACTCCCCGCATCACTACCGGGACCAGCGGATGGAGGGGATTGCTTTGGCGTTGGAGGCAGCCCTGCCTCCTGAGGAGCAGTTCAGGCTGACGGGCAACCAGTCCAGCCCGATTAATACGGTGTATCAATTATTTGCCGATCTGCAGGCTAATCCGGAGCTTACACAAAAGGCCAGTCTGCTGCTGATGATGCCTGACCTGTTCAATTATATGTTTAGCGGCACGGCGGTCGCTGAGCAGACCATCTGGAGCACCAGCGGCCTGCTGAATCCGGATTCGTCTGCTCCGGCAAGCGAAGTGCTGCGCAGGCTGGAGCTGCCGGTGGAGCTGATTCCCCGGCTGGTGCCGGCGGGTACTGTAATCGGCGAACTTCGACCAGGCTTGCAGGAAGAGCTTGGTTCCGGCCCGCTCAAGGTCATTGCCGGAGCCTCACATGACACTGCTTCAGCTGTGGCTTCCATTCCTTACGGGCTTGGTGGCTCCACCGGCGGAGAGGGTTCCGCCGCCTTCATCAGCTGCGGAACCTGGTCGCTGGTTGGCCTGGAGACTGCGGAGCCCGTACTTAGCGTCGAGGCCGACGCCTACGGCTTCACCAATGAGAGCTGCTTCGCCGGCACGAACCGCCTGCTGAAGAATATCACCGGCCTGTGGCTGCTGCAGGAGACCCAGCGCGGCTGGGCAGAAGCGGGTGAACCGCTCAGCCATCAGGAGGCAGCAGAGCTTGCTGAGGGGCTGGACCGGTCGACAGCGCGCATAGCCGTTCTGGACCCGAACGATCCCCTCTTCAGCACCCCGGGGGATATGCCGCTGCGGATTGAATCGTATTGTATCCGCACAGGCCAGCCTGTACCGCAGACCCGGGCGGAGATCATCCGCACCATTCTGGAGAGCCTGGCCCAGTCTTACGCCAGCACGATCCGTGAACTGGAGACACTCACAGGCAGCTCTGTCAGCTGCATTCATATGGTCGGCGGAGGCATCCAGAACAAGCTGCTGTGCCAGCTTACGGCCGATGCCACAGGCAAAGAAATCATTGCCGGACCGGTAGAGGCAAGTGCAATCGGCAACGTATTGGTGCAATTGACGGCACTGGGAGCGATTGAAGCATCCGAAGCCAGAACAATTGTAGCCCGTTCCAGTGCCCCTGTCCGGTATCAGCCGGCTTTATCAATTATCCATAGCGATCAAGGAGGACAATGATGAATACGAAGGAAGAGGAATTGCGCCGGCTTATCTGTGATATCGGCCGCAATCTGTTTAATAAGGACTTTATTGCCGCCAATGACGGCAACATCTCGGCACGCCTGTCGGCGACAGAGGTAATCACCTCACCAACAGGAGTCAGCAAAGGTTATCTGCAGCCGCATATGCTGGTCAAAGTGAATCTGCAGGGAGATATCCTTGAAGCCGCGGAAGGCTACCGGCCATCCACAGAAGTGAAGATGCATCTGAAGATTTACAATGAGCTGCCGCAGATGGGCGGTGTAGTTCATGCGCATCCGCCGTATGCTACCGCTTTTGCCATCAAGGGCGAAGCACTCGACAAGATGATGATGCCGGAGTCGGTGATTGCTATGGGGGACATTCCACTGGCGGTATACGGGACACCTTCAACCGAGGAGATTCCCGATTCGCTGATCCCCTTCCTCGGCAAGAAGACGGCGGTACTGCTGGAGAGCCATGGCGCTTTGACCTGGGGCAAGGATGTCATGGCTGCCTATATGAATATGGAGCGGCTGGAATATACGGCGAAGCTGACCTTCCTGACCCGGATGATCGGCGGGGAACGTGAGCTTCCTCAGCACCGGATCGAGGAACTGTTAGCTTTGAGATCGTTCTACGGCATGTAAGCTGCGGCATCGACACAGGAATGAAGGAGGATAGTAGTCATGCTCAAAAAAATACCCAAGCTCCTCTCCCCCGAGCTGGTCCGTACCCTGATGGAAATGGGCCATGGGGATGAACTGGTCCTGGCGGATGCCAATTATCCGGGCCACGGGCTGCATTCCAGAGTGCTCCGGGCGGACGGCATTGGCATTCCCCGGCTGCTGGACGCGATCCTGGAGCTGCTTCCGCTGGATCATTATGTGCCCGCACAGGCGGCATTCATGGCTGTAGTGGAGGGTGATCCTACCGTTCCGGTGATATGGGAGACGTACAAGGAGATCCTGGCCAAACACGATGGTGCGGCCCAAGTGGAGTATGAGGAGCGTTTTGAATTCTACAACCGCTCGAAGCGGAGCTATGCGATCGTGATCACCGGGGAAGAGGCGCTGTACGGGAATATTATTCTCAAAAAAGGCGTAATCCCGCCGGATGCCGGGGTATAACAACAGGTTCAAGTCTGCGTAATGTCGCAGGATAAAGGATAATCCTTCACTTGACCTAATACTAAATTTAAAAGATAAGACCCCGGCATTGGAGGGCGGTCTTATTGCTATACCAGGTGCTCAAATGAAGCAACGTCCCGTAAAATGTTGTGCGTTGTGTAATTTGGATCCACTGACCCTGCGTTTGCAAACATTTGAGAGTATCCAGTGTGAAGTGAATAGATTTAATTGTATTTCGTGCAGTTAAAAAGACGGCAAAAAACCGGGTTGTCAGTTTAGCTGTATTCAGTACAATTAAAATCAGCGGTAAGTCTACTTTTGCGAAATATGGGGGTTTTTAACTGTACAAAGTGCAATTAAAACCCTCGCAGCGCAAAAATTGATCACTTTAGTTGTACAAAATACACTTAGGACCGGAGCGAACGACCGATTACTGTAAATTGCTCATTTCTAGTATTGAACCGGCCCCTAAACCGGATTCAACATAAACAAGTGCCCCGTACGCCATATGGCCGGGGCACTTGTTTATATTTCGTTATACATCCGCCGGAGCAGCTCCGCACTGCCGCTCATATGCTCTTCGGGAGTGCTCTCCAGCAGGCCCTGAATATGCGGACGCTTATATTTCATGTAATGGAGCAGCGGAGCGAAGTTCAGCAGTCCCTGACCTGCAGGGACGATCTCAATCCGGCCGTCCCTGACCGTGAAATCCTTCAGATGCAGGACCGCGATCCGGTCACCCAGCAGCTCAAGGGCCTCTGCAACAATCTGCTCCTGCTGCAAATAGTTATCCGGCGTCATCAGATTGGCGGCATCGAATATAATCTGCAGATTACTGGAGGCCACTTCGTCCAGCAGCCGTCTGGTCAGCTGAGCCGTGTGAAGCGGGTGGTTAATCCCTGCCTCGATGCCGACCGTTACCCCGAAACGCTCTGCTTCCGCAACCATTGCTTTAACAGAAGCCACAACTTGTTCAAAAGCTTCCTCCGTGAAATTATCCGGCGTATATCCCTTTCCCACACTGCCTGTCTCGGTACCTACCAGACTCGCCCCGAAATCACGGGCCAGCCGCAGATGGGCACTGAAATCGTTCAACGCCTGTACGCGCCGGGCGGGATCAGGATCGATGATGTTCACATAGCAGCCGAGCACGGCAATTCTGATGCCGGCCTGCCTGAAGGCTTCGCCATAATAGGCAGCCGTTCCCGGACTGAGTGCGCCAAGTCTGGGCGCACTCTCCGGAAAGGACTTATGCAGCGCGAACTGAATAGAGGAGAAGCTGTGTTCTTCCAGTTTTTCAATCAGCTGAGGCAAAGGGCATCGGCTGAAATCATGGGCGCGGACACCGAGGTGAAACGGAACGGTCATATGTTTTACTCCTTTTTTTCTGCAGATCTGTACCTTACCAGCGAAGCATACTCTGCACTCAGCTATGTTAGCTAAGGCCATACGAAACTACATGTTTAACTATTCACTTTCATCCGTTGATATGTTACGGACATACGATTCGTTATACACCGCAAATTACTGATTTCAAGGTCCTAAAGGACACACGCGCCGCTATTGCAGCTGCTGTCTGCCGAAATCAGCTTCCTCTGAGTGAATAAAGGCTCTGTGGTCCGCAAAGAGTGAAATAATGGCAATTTCCCGCAAATAAGGCCGCCTGTGTCCGCAAGGGCGCATGGCGGCCAATTTGAGTCATCAAGTGAAGCGGCTTAACGCACTATATCCGCAAGTACGGCTGCAGTGCCGAGAGTCCCGCAGACTGTTCCATTGCTTCCGCAACCAGCGAAGCGATACGCTGCGCGCCTGCCAGCGAGAAATGAGTGTCATCCGCGATCCCGTCAGGGTAGTTGGGATGGCTGCCCGGCGGCAGATGCATGAACAGCTGCATCGAAGCTTCCACTCCCATTGAGCGGTAGAGCTGCTGGGAGGAGGCGAAGATATCGAGCAGCGGTGTTCCGGTCTCCACTGCAACCTCGCGCATGGCCTGCGGGTATGACCCCACGGCCTCAGGATCAGGTTCACCCTCCGCTGTGAAGCGGCGGCGGCTCACAGAGGTCAACAGCAGCGGGAACCCGCCGCGGCTGCGGGCGGAATCGATGAACACCTTGAGATTCTGGCGGTATTCGGTATCCGGATCGGTATAACGCGCCGGATCTTCGATCTTCTGGTCATTATGCCCGAACTGGATCAGCAGGAAGTCTCCAGCCTGGAAGTCCTGCTCGATCTCAGCAAGCCTGCCCTCAGCCAGGAAGGAGCGTGTGCTCCGTCCGTTCACTGCCCGGTTCTCAATCCGCACCTCCGGTCCCACATGCCCGTGCAGAAATTCTCCCCATCCGGTCATCGGCGATTCGGAGGCCGCCTTCCGGGCTGCGGTAGAATCTCCGGCAATATAGATAGTCGGCATCTTCAGCACTCCTTCATCGGGCAGTAACCTCCACCGAGCTGCCGGAGGTCTGGAAGCCGAAATAGCCTGCTGCGTTATTATAGGAGATATCCTCTACCATAGCGCCCAGTAAGTCTATATCATCCGGCGCCTCGCCGCGTTCCACGAGTTCACCGAGCAGCTCACAGAGCACCCGGCGGAAATATTCGTGCCGGGTATAAGAGAGGAAGCTGCGTGAATCGGTCAGCATGCCGACGAAGTTACCCAGCAGGCTATTATCCGCCAGCAGGGTCAACTGCTGACGCATACCGCTGCGGGTATCGTTGTACCACCAGCCGGAGCCGAGCTGGAGCTTGCCGGCAGTATCCTTCTGGTAACAGCCGAGCAAAGCCAGCAGGGCTGGGTAGTCGCCGGGATTCAGCGAGTACAGAATCGTCTTCGGCAGTCCGCTGCCGCTCTCGGCACGGTCAAGCAGCTGTGACAGCGGTGTGGTCAGCGGCAGATCGTTAATGCCGTCGTATCCGGTATCCGGCCCGAGCTTCCGGAACATCGGCGTGTTGTTGTTGCGGTACGCATGCAGATGAAGCTGCATGGTCCAGCCTTTGGCCTGGTAGAAGCCGATCAGTGCTGTCAGCAGCTCTGTACGGTAGAGGGTAATTTCCTGAGGTGACAGGGAAGCACCCTGCAGTCTTTTGGCGAAGACCGCCTGGGCAGCTTCCGGTTCACCAGCCTCGTAACGCAGCACATCAAGGGCATGGTCCGACAAGCGGCAGCCATTCTCATGGAAGAAGTCCACACGGTTGCTCAGTGCCTCAAGCAAGGCCGCATAAGTCTTGACCTGCTGACCTGTAGCCTGCTCCAGCTTGCCGATCCAGGCGCTGAAGCCCTCGGCATCGATGTTCAGTGCCTTATCGGGACGGAAGGTCGGGAACACCTGGAACGCGGATTCACTATCTCTCAGCAGCTTGTGGTATTCCAGCGAGTCTGCCGGATCATCCGTAGTACAGATCACCTTGACGTTCGAACTGCGGATCAGACCGCGGCGGGTGAACGCTGGTTCGGCCAGCTTGCGGTTCACCTTCTCCCAGATGGCCGGTGCAGAAGCTTCGTTCAGCAGCTCATTAACGCCGAAGAAGCGGCGGAGCTCCAGATGAGTCCAGCTGTACAGCGGGTTGCCGATGGCTTTCGGGAGTGTGCGGGCCCAGGCCAGAAATTTATCATAATCGGAGGCGTCCCCGGTAATATGCGATTCCGGCACACCGTTCGCGCGCATCAGCCGCCACTTGTAATGATCTCCATAGAGCCAGGCTGCCGTGAGGTTCTCGAACGGTTTATCCTCATAGATTTCGCGCGGGTCCAGATGGCAATGGTAATCGACAATCGGCATTGCTTTGGCGTGCTGATGAAAGAGCTGGCGTGCGGTATCGCCGGATAACATGAAATCTTCATTAAGAAACATGGATAAGATCTCCCTTTACATGAATTTGGTAGGGTTTATAGCGTAACGCCAGTTTTGAAAATAGCCAGCTCGCGCACTTCATTCTGCTCGTTCCGTGTTTTTTGGCCGCTGGCGACATCAATGATATAAGTGATGAATTCCTCCAGCACATCAGCCATCGGTGTTTCCAGCAGAGGACCGGCGTTGAAGTCCATCCAGTGGCCTTTTTTGGCAAAAAGATCGTTGTTGGTGGCCACCTTCACCGTAGGTACGAAGCTGCCGAACGGCGTTCCGCGTCCGGTAGTGAACAGCACCAGCTGGCAATCCGAAGCAGCGAGAGCGGAGGCGGCTACCAGATCGTTGCCGGGAGCCTGCAGGAGGCTCAGCCCTTTTTTGCGCAGCTTCACGCCATATTGCAGCACATCGACCACCGGCGAGGTTCCGGCCTTCTGGGTGCAGCCCAGCGATTTGTCCTCCAGGGTGCTGATGCCGCCAGCTTTGTTGCCGGGAGAAGGATTCTCGTATACAGGTTCGCCGTAGGAGAGGAAATACTGCTTGAAGTTATTGATCAGCGACACGATCTCTTCATAGACCTCATGGCTTTCTGCACGCGCCATCAGCATTTTTTCCGCACCGAACATTTCCGGCACTTCCGTCAGCACCGAGGTTCCGCCCTGGGAGATGATGAAGTCGGAGAACGCCCCCAGCAGCGGATTGGCTGTGATCCCGGAGAACCCGTCAGAGCCGCCGCATTTCAGGCCGATGTTCAGCTCACTGAGCGGAACCGGCTCACGGACATCGTTCTTCGCAGCTTCATACAGCAGCTCCAGCAGCTCAAGGCCGGCTTCTACCTCATTGCCCACCTCCTGGGCAACCAGGAATTTCACCCGCGATTCGTCATAATCCCCCAGCATGCTACGGAATTCAGCGACAATGTTGTTCTCGCAGCCGAGCCCGAACACGAGTACCCCGCCGGCGTTCGGATGGTTGACCGCGTCGAGCAGAATGCTGCGGGTCATGCGGTGATCATCGCCGAGCTGTGAGCAGCCGTAAGGATGCTTCAGTACCGTGAAGTTATCGAAGCCGCCGAGATCGGGATGCTCAGCCTTGAACTCCTGCAGCATTTGCTCGGCAATCCCGTTCACACAGCCCACGGTCGGGATAATGAACAGATCATTACGGATGCCGACCTTGCCGCCCTTCCGGCGGTAGCCCTGGAAGGTCAGATCACGGCGAGGATACGTAACCTGATGAACATCCGGCACATACTCATATTCCTCCTCGCCGGACAGATTGGTCTTGATATTATGCGTATGAATCCAGTCCCCTGCGGCAATCGGAGTGATGGCATGGCCGATAGGGTAACCGTATTTGGTGATAACCTCATCAGTCTGGAAATCAGTCAGGGCAATCTTGTGGCCCTGCGGAATATCCTGGGCTGCCTGAAGCGTCAAGCCGTCTATGGTGAGCTGTTCCCCGGCCGATATCGGCCGCAGGGCTACAGCTACTGTATCTCTGGGGTTCATTTTCATTAAGTGCTTCATGTTGGACCCTCCTAAGTTTTGTTAGTATTTCTTAGCCGACAAGCTGCTGCAGAGCGGCGCGGGAATCGTGCTGCTCCAGCTGCTGCAGATGGGCGTTAATCTCGGCTGTGAGTCCGGGCAGCAAGGACAAATCCTGTCCCCACAGGCTGGTGTTGCTGAGAATGGTGCCTGCGAAGCTTGCCGGATCACTCCATGCCTGTGTGAAAATCTCAAGGATTTCCGGACTGTCCTGCAGCGGCACACGGTCACCGCGGTAGCTGAGCAGGAGAGCGGCGAAGGCGAGCGTTATGCGCTCCGGAAGCTTGCCGCGTTCCTGCTGATAGCGGAGCAGCACCGGGAGCAGCCGGGTTTTGAATTTGGAGATGCTGTTCAGCGAGATGGAAGTCAGCTCATGGCGGATGAACGGATTTCTGAACCGTTCCTGCACGGCATCCGCATAGGACAGCAGCTCTTCAGCAGGCAGATCCAGCATAGGAATCAGTTCATCTTCGATCAGCTGCTTCACGAAGCGGGAGAACGTTTCGTCATTCATAACATCCTCAACGGTTTCCAGACCCGCCAGCAAACCCAGAGGAACCATAGCCGTATGCGGCCCGTTCAGCAGATGAACCTTGCGCTCGCGGTATGGAGTCATATCAGGGGTGACCACAACATTCAGTCCGGCCTTAGCCAGCGGCAGCCGTTCAGTAAGTGATTCCGGTCCTTCAATGACCCAGAACAGGAATGGCTCAGCCGTAACCATCACATTGTCCAGATACCCCAGCTCAGCTTCCAGCTCAGCGGCCTTATCGCGCGGATAACCCGGAACGATCCGGTCAACCAGACTGCAGCAGAAGGTATTCTCCTCCTTCAGCCATTGCAGGAATTCCCCGCCCAGATTCCAGTCAGCGGCATATTGCTGCACAATCTCCTGCAATTTCTCGCCGTTGCGGTCGATCAGCTCGCAGGGGATGATGACGAAGCCTTTTTTGCCCAGCTCGAAACGGCGGTGGAGCAGCGCAGTCAGCTTGCCCGGGAAGCTCTTCGGCGGCGTGCCGTCTGCACGGTCGCCCGGTAGATAGGCAATACCGGCTTCCGTCGTGTTGGAGGTGATGAATTCCAGCTCATCATTCTCAGCGAGCGCAAGGTAACTCCCGTAATCGTTATAAGGGTTAATCACGCGGCTGACCGAAGAGATGATTTCCCGCGAGTTGACTGTCTGGTTATCCATAATGCCGTTCAGCAGCACGGTGTAGAGATTGTCCTGGGCGGCCATGAATCCGCCGAGCCCCTGTTCAATCGGCTGGACCAGTACTGCGCTTCCGTTGAACAGGCCTTGGTTGTTCATCTGCTGCAGCTGCCAGTCCACGAAGGCGCGCATGAAATTGCCTTCACCGAATTGAATCATACGCTCGGGATGCAGGGTTAACTCCGGGTGAGTGCTTCTGGATAAACGGTTTGTCATAATGGTCATGATCTCCTTTTAAAATATAATGTTAAAATGCACACGTTAACATTTTATTTTGAGCAAACCCGGAAATGACGTCATTGTAGACGTTATTCGTGTCTGCTGAAAATACAAAGCGGGCAAGCCGGATAACCCGGCACATACCGGTAATTCACTGCGTCAGAACCAGCACTCAGATCTTGGCGACAGTATCGCGTACCATGAGGCCGGTCTTGACGAATAACTGCTGCGGCTCTGTCTCGGGCTGCAGCAGCAGCTGAATCAGCATTTTCATACCGAGTTCACTAATCTCCGCAATGGGCTTGCGGACGGTGGTCAGGGCAGGATTCGTATAGCGGGCGAACATAATATCGTCGAATCCGATTAGGGATATCTGTCCCGGCACATCTACCTTATGGGCATAACAGGCGTTCATCGCGCCAATGGCCATATCATCGTTGGAGCAGAATACAGCTGTAGGCTGATCCTCAAGGCTGAGCAGCGCGGTCATTGCCGTGTAGCCGCTCTCGATGCTGTAATCTCCTGAAGCGAAATAATCGGGATTCAGCGCCAGACGGCCTGCAATCAGGCTGTCCATGAACCCTTGCTTGCGTTCGCTGGACGATTTGAAGCCGGGCTTTCCTTCAATAATAGCCAGCTTCCGGTGCCCTTGAAGCACAGCGTAATCAATCGCTTCCTTCACGCCTTCGCGGTCATTGGCTACGACATTCATAATGCCCGGGTCCTCCAACTGGCGGTTCAGCACCACAAGCGGTATGCCCATCTTCTTCACATGATAGATGAAGGCATTATCCTCATCACTCTGGCTCATGACCAGAATGCCGTCGAACCGCTGGGGCTGAATATTGCTGAAGTTATGGACACCGTCTATTCCGTTAACGGTCAGATTGTAGTTCTCATCCAGGATATGCGTAATGCCTTTGATAGCATCAACCAGGAAGCTGGCTGAAGTACCCTGCTCAATGCTTGAGAAGAACAGCCCGATGGTGAACGATCTCTTCGTAACCAGACTCTTGGCACTGTAATTCGGCACATAATTCATTTCCGCGGCGATTCGCTCAATCTTATCCCGGGTGACTTTCTTGATCAGCGGGCTGCCGTTCAGCGCTCTGGATACAGTCGTGTGGGAGACGCCGGCGACGCGTGCAATATCTTTGATGGTAATCATGACATCTCTCCGGGAAAATAGAATTGTTAACGATTTCAGTTTAGTGCTACAGCCGCGTCAAGTCAAGACTTTATTGAAATGCACACGTTAAAATTATATCTGGAACATTGCTGCGGCCGGCGGTATAATTTACGTGTCAAGGAATGCCGGTTTGAACAGAACTTATTTCTTAAGGGGGACGATAGCAGTGCTGGTGGGCAAGCGGGACTTTTGCGATTACCAGAGTATCCAGGCAGCGGTGGATGAACTTGAACGGGATCCGCTGGAGAAGCCGGTGACCCTGTATATTATGTCAGGTGTGTATGAAGAGGCGGTAAGAATATACCGGTCCAATCTTAATCTAGTGGGCATCGGGGAAGTGGTAATCACCATGAACAGACATGCCAAGGAGCTGGACGAGTCAGGAGAAGAGCAGGGAACCTTTGCTACACCGACACTGTTCCTCGGCGGCCGGAGGCTGATGCTTGAGAACCTGATTATTGTGAACACAGCTGGGCAAGGAAATGACATCGGGCAGGCTGTAGCGGTATCGGCCCATTGTGATGAGACCCTATTCCGGAGCTGCAGCTTCAGGGGCCATCAGGATACGCTGTTCACCGGACCGTTGCCGCCGTATACCAAAGAAGGCAAGGCCTTTGGAGGCATTCCGCTTAAGGAGCAGCACGCCGTTTGCCGCCAGCTGTACACGAATTGTTATATCGAAGGAACGATTGATTTTATTTTCGGCGGAGCAGCAGCTTATTTCGAGCATTGTGAGATCCGCAGTCTGCGTCATTATAACGACGGGCCGGGTTACATCACAGCGGCATCCACGCCGCAGCATCAGGAGTATGGCTATCTGTTCAACGAGTGTTATTTTACGTCGGACCCGGGGGTTAGCGGTGTCTATCTGGGACGCCCGTGGCGCGGATACGCCAGAACGGATATCGTGAACTGCCGGCTGGGCGGGCATATTCATCCCTCCGGGTGGGACCCCTGGGGGAATCCCCGGAATATGCAGACGGCCATTTACCGGGAATACGGCATAGCCGGTGATGATCCGGTGCGTTCCAAGCGTGCAGCCTGGGCATTTATTCCTGAAGAGAAGGAAGCGGCGGCAGGCAAAGATCGGTTTTTTACCGGGACGGATTTCTGGACAATGGGAGGCGTGGGGCCTTCTAAGCGCTGAAGCAGCAGGAATAAGTTGACTGCTTCAGAAGGCGATTCTGCGGCCTGCTATCAGGCAAAAGTCGTATACATGAGCAGGTCATGTATACGCCTTTTTTGAAATTCACCTCCCCAAGCAGGAAAACTCCGGCCAAAAGGGGAAAGTACAGCATAGGCCTGTTAGCGGCGTGAGGCTTGATTGTGCTGGAATTTGGTAATATCGCGGGCATAATGCGAGACAGTGCCGTCGAATCTTTTGAGCCGCACATATTCCTCGGAGAACTTCTCGACAATTCCGACTCCAACCTGGGAGTACATTCCATCGGGGTCAAGCTGCAACGCGGACACGAAGGTCTGCGATAAAGCTGCAACCCAGAAATCAGCATTTTGGACAAGTGTCTGCGGCATAATCCCAGCCCCTTCCATGTGTAGTATAAATATAACGGTGCATAATCTTAAACACTATTCTACGACAGACAGCGGATTTTGAAAATAGGATTTCCTTTCTGAAATAGTTGAAAATTTTCCCCGGATTGTGCTTGAAGGCCGGACGAAGGATGAAGGTGGCTGTTCCCTCGTGAGTGTTGGGAGAAAGACGGTTTATACTACGCTGGCAGTGCTGGTTATGGTGAATAATAAATATAGGAAATAAGGTGGAGGGCAGTATGGAAGAAGAAACGCGGCAAGCGCGGGAGATATTCATCCGGTATCTGGGCAGCCCGGCCCAAATGCACCGTGAAGGTGCCCTTAAACAGTACAAACAATATGGCATTGTCCGGGAAATGGAGCTTCAATGGTTTCAGGAGATGATCGCGGAAGGGTGCGGGCGCCTGTCGATCAGGGACTGGGAGGCTGTTGCCCGGCTTGAAGCTTTGTCCAAGAACTATCAGGACCCGGTCATTGTGGACAAGACAGCTTCGTTCGCCTCCCGCAACCTGATGAGCGCAGACAGTATAGTCAGACTGATGTATGCCGAAGCTCTGGTAGAAATCATCCGCGCCCATAAAATAGTAATTACCCGCGAGCTGCTGTTCAGCGCCTGCCGGGTCGCCGTGCAGCTGCTTGAAAGTGTGGTAACACAGCCGCTGGTGACAGACCCCGGCCATGAGCTGCAGCAGCTCGGACTCAAGGACAAACGGGCGCTGAACAGCCGGGCGAAGAAAAGCATTGAAGAAGTGGAGCGCCTGATTAACTGACCGGCATAACCGTTGTATATCCAGTATATAAGCCTCACACAATACATTACCTAACTTAACGTGACATAAGGCTGTCCAGTTTATTATGTTACGCTGTTCTGACAAGTGATCTGAACACAATCAGCAGGAGGAATCATAGGATGGCGGAACCATTGAAAGCAATGTACAACAAGGAATTCCTGCGCAGCCTCGGCGCGAAGATCCAGGCCGTATACGGTTCATTTGATACGGACGACTTCACCGCTGCGGCAATGAAAGAGCCTTGGGAGGAACTGGAGCTTAAGGCACGGATGCGGCGGATCACGGAGACACTGGGGGCATTCCTGCCATCATGTTATGAAGAAGCATTAGATATTTTGTGCGCCATCGATAAAGACTGTGTCGGATTTCCGTATCTGATCTTCCCTGATTTCGTCGAGTTGTTTGGCGGCAGGGAGGAGCACTGGGAGTTGTCCATGGCGGCGCTGGAACGGTTCACGCCGAAATCCTCGGCAGAGTTCGCCGTCAGGCCGTTCATGCTGCGGGACCCGCAGCGGATGATGATTCAGATGCTGGCCTGGGCAGAGCATCCGGATGAGCATGTACGGCGTCTCGCCAGCGAAGGCAGCCGGCCCCGTCTCCCATGGGGCCAGGCGCTGCCGATGTTCAAACGCGATCCGTCCCCGGTGCTGCCGCTGCTGGAGAAGCTGAAGGCGGACCCGTCGCTCTATGTGCGTAAGAGTGTAGCCAACAATCTGAATGATATCGCGAAGGAGCATCCGGCTGTCGTTATTGAGACGGCCCGCCGCTGGAAAGGCAATAATGTGAATACGGACTGGATTGTGCGGCATGGCTGCCGCTCGCTGATCCGTAAGGCGGACCCTGAGATTATGGAGCTGTTTGGTTATGCTCCTGAAGCGGGCGGTGCCCCGCTGGTTACCGCCGCTGTACTCGCTGCCCAACCGGCTGAGGTGCGGATCGGTGACAACTGCGAACTGCAGTATGCCCTTACGATCCGGGAAGGTGAACCGGTGCGAATCCGGATCGAGTATGGGATTGACTTCGTGAAGGCAGGGGGGAAGACCTCGCGCAAGCTCTTTTTGTTGTCCGACAAAACCGTCCCCGGCGGTTCCAGACTGTCTGGCACGCGGACGCACCGCTGGGCCAACCTGACCACCCGCCGTCATTATCCGGGAGAACACACCCTAACGCTACTGGTGAATGGCCGTGAAGCCGCGGGTACGTCACTGCTTCTAGAGCCGCAGGATGAAAGGGGAAATGTACAATGATCACCAACAATCTGTTAATCAAGCTGAAGGATGGCAGCCCGGAACGTATTGCTGAAGCCCGTGAAGTGCTTCTGGGCATGCGCGGCAAAATCGGGCATATCCATGAACTGAAGGTGGAGACTGATGTCCGCAGCGGCTCTTACGATCTGATGCTGATTGTGCAATATGAGAGCATGGCGGATCTGGAAGCCTATCTGGTTCATCCGGTGCATGTCAGGGTTTCGGAGTACATTACTGGTGTTCTGCAGTCTGCAGCCTCCTTCTGTTATGAATCCTGATTCGGTAAATGTCAGGGGTTCAGCGAATCTTGAGGTATATGCGGATTATCCGCAACCTCCTGCACCAACCTGCACAGCAAAGCGGATGTCCATGCAGCCCTCTCAGGGCTTCCGGAACATCCGCTTCTTTATTTCAGCCGGCTGTGTCCACCGCATAATATATATGCCAACACCAGCCCTGTCTAATCTTTGATATTGCCTGCCATCTTAAGCCGTTTGGCAATCTCCTTGAATTCCTCGGCCGAGATTCCCGGTGCGAATTCCTCCTTGGACTCGGGAGCCTCGGGAATCGGTACACCTTCAGGCACGCCCTGAATAACCTCAAGCGGAAGCCCGTCCTCTGGATGGGTGCCCTTCCAGATCTGGTCAATGGAGCTGAAATCCTTATCGCTCCAGGTGTACAGCTTCGTATGAACGCCTTTTTCTTCATACTTTCTGGCTTCATTGAACGATTTGTTGTCAAGGGAAGGGATTGGCACAAGCTTGGTTACATTGACGCCTGTGGCAATCTCCAGTGCCTTGGCATAAGCGACCACATGAACGCCTCCACGGACAAGGAGGAAACCGACAACAGCACGCGCAGCCGGATGGTCGGTCATTTCGTAGACCTTCATTTTATGTGTTCTGGCCCCGCATTCCAGGAAGAAGTTATGCAGCAGATCTTCCACGAGGTTGCCGCTGTTGAATACATTGGCCCCGGTCCAGGGGTTACCCATAGAATCGAACGGCATGGCACCCTGGGCTCCGGCCAGGAAGTGATAGGACAGCCGGGCATCTTTTACAGCATCCAGTGGAGTAGAGTCCGGCTTCTTATAATCCGTGGAACCTCTAAGACATTTGTTAACAGCGTGGGAGACGAGTTCGACATGGCCTAACTCCTCTGCGGTAATGCTCATTACCAGATCGTAGAAGGGCTTCAGCTTCTCCTTGGAACGGAAGTTAAAGGACTGATACAGATAGTTGTTGAGTGTTGACATTTCACCGAATTTACCGCCAAGCAGTTCCTGTACAGCCGCAGCGGCATTGGGATCTGGTTTCTCGACGTCCGGAATCTCAATCATAATCTCATCCATGCGTTTGAACATTGGTTTGTCATCCTCCTTAGCGCTTCAGCAGTCATGATATTGCTGTACAGCCCTAAATTAAACGCAATCCTTCATGCTCAAACATCAACGGGCCGGAAGCTGTATATGCAGCTGGTGGTTGTTCTTCTGCTCCCGTGCAGCCATGCTCAGGACATAACTTCTTGTCCCGCTGGCGGGGGCCTTCTGCCAGAGGCGGTAGCCTTCCGTGGCGATTACAGCCGCATTGTCAGTACTGGCGGTTCCTGCAAAATAAATCTCATTCAGCCGGCCGACCACATCCGCCATCGCGTTCAGCTCGGCATCCGTGTAATTAGCGTACGCTGTGTCCGCGGTCAGACGGGAATAACTGCGGGTCGCGGAGCGCTTGCGGAAATTAGCTTCGCTGTAAGTGTTGAACTGGAGCAGATTCTGATCTGTGCTGCCCGAAGCTGCGGCCCACAGCTCCATCCCTAATTTAGCTGTATTGTAATCCAGGGTCTGATTAGAAGCTGAATAGTTTAAGATGCCGTATTGATGCGGGAATACCGATAATGCACTGTCTGCGATGTCATAGATGCTGTTGCCGTCCTTCTGATATTCACTTATATCCTGAATATGAATGTGGCCGCTGAGTGTGGTATGGATATTATTGCGCAGCAGGGCGTCAATAACCTGCCCGTTATCATCGACAGTGAAGCCCTCCTGGATGAAATCGCTGTGATCCAGCAGGCTGTGATGCATGACTGCTACGATCTGCGCCCCTTGTGACGCAGCCATTTCACCACAGGTATCAATCCATTTGAGGGTCGAAGCGCTCACCTTGCCCTCAAGCTGCGGATTTCCCAGCATTTTATTATTCTTGTACTGTGCAGTGTCGAGCATAAGCAGCCACAAATCATCCGACGGGGCGGCCAGATAGCTCAGCGAATCCTCATCCTCCAGCAGCGCTTCATTGTAACCGAGGCTGCCATAGATTTTGCGGAACTCTTTGGCTGTAACGGAATCTGCAGGGTATTGGCGCTGGCCTTTGAATTTGCGGGCCCAGGGATTCTGGATATCGTGATTGCCGGGGATCACATATACCCGGGTCCCTGTCTCCTGTTCGATGGTCTTCAGATGTTTGGCCAGGTCTTTGTGGCTGGCTTCTTCACCATTGTTGCTGAGATCTCCGCTAATGATGACGGCATCGGGCTTCCGGATGCCGATGTCGTATCCGAGGGCTTCCATCATTTCGTTGCTGTATCCCAGCTGTTTACCATCCCCGGCAGCCAGAAACTGATTGAAGGCAGGCCCGAGATCCCTCAGGCTTTGCGATAAATAGTGTGTGTCGGTAGTCGTAAGAATACTAAGATCATGGCCGGACTGTATGCGGTATTGCGGTTGTTGCTCCTCTTCTTGCCCGCTGCAGGATGAGAACAGCAGCAGCAGTAGGGAGAGAATGACGGACTTACGGACAGATAACATGGGTTCTGCACCTCTTTTCCTGGTAAAACCGCAAAAAGGTGTCCCCGGCAAGATTGCCCTGAAAGGAACACCTCCTGTACAGAATAACTTATTTCTGGACTTCAGTCACACCGGTTACCTTACCTTGGTCAGCTGCCGTGTAGGTAGCCTGGTATTTGGCATCCGAGAAATAGACATTGCCTTCAATGGTAGCATTCACAACAGCGAAGCCGTCAGCTTCAACGTAGACATCCCCGACAAAGATACCGCCTTGTATCCGGCAATTTTCACTGCGGATCGTAATTTTCGGAGCGGTGAGCGTGAAGGAATTGGTGATGTTGTGATCTGCGTCCTGGGTATAGAGCGCGATTTTGCGGGCTGGCTCCTCCTTATTGATGAACTGTCCGTCTACCACAAGCTCTTCCGTGAAGGTCAGGTCGTTCAGGACTGCGGCGATCCAGTGGCCGTCTTTGCTGATCGCCTTCTTGAAGGCTTCATTATTATCAACGACGGAAACCGATGTTACAGCATCCGGTGCTTCGGTGGCCGTGGCCGTGTTGCCGTTATTTGCGGACGTGTTTGTATTTGCCGCATTGTTGTTTGCCGAGTTGCCGCATCCGACGAGCAGGGTCAGAGTGAATGCGGCTGCTATTGCTGCGAGCTTTCTCATGTAAATAACCTCCTTGGGGTGTGTGTTGCTGCAGATTTATTTTTCCTTTAAAATTAATATAGAATGATTAGTGCGGAATTAATGTGATTTAATTCACAATGGCAGAATAATATTTACCGATCGTTCTATAAATGGTAAAATTGATCCAGAAAGGAGCATGATGATGGCGAGAAGCAAAGAATTCGACATTGATGACGTACTATTGAAGGCGATGAATATCTTCTGGCAGCAGGGCTATGAGAAAACCTCGATGCAGGATCTTGTAACCGGCATGGGGATTCACAAGAGAAGCATGTATGACACATTTGGAGACAAGCATACTTTATATATAAAAGCACTGGAGCGGTTCGCAGCCATCAACGCCTCCCGGATGGAGGGCCGTATCGAAGGCATTTCCTCAGCCAAAGCTGCAATCACCCTGCTGTTCGAAGCAACGATCCACAGGAGTGAAGACGAGCCCAAGGGCTGTCTGCTGGTGAATACCGCAGTGGAGCTGTCCAATCATGATCCGGAAGCAGCAACCAAAGCGAATGATGCTTTTCTGAATACCGAACATCTCATCGAACGGCTGATCCGGCACGGTCAGGCTAGCGGAGAGATCTCCGGCCGGCATCAGGCCTCCGCGCTTGCTGCTTATCTGCATAATGCCCTCGTCGGGCTGCGGGTCATGGTCAAAGCCACCCGGGATATTGACAAGCTTCAGACTATCGTTAACACTACGCTTTCCGTACTGGAATAATGCGGCCCTATTAGTATGAACGCGCCTGCTGGTAATTATCCAATTTAAATTTCGGCTCACAGCAGGCGCTGAGCTTATTTGCACTTCAATATCGCCGCGGTTTGGATTACAATATGATTTTGATGATTCATGAGGCGTGCAGGAAGGAGCTATATTCATGGCTAAGCAGAAATACTATGTAGTGTGGGAAGGCAAGCAGCCGGGAGTGTACAGCACTTGGGCAGAATGCCAGGCGCAGACCGATCATTATACCGGAGCGAAATATAAGTCTTATGAGAGCAGAGCGGCAGCGGATACGGCTTATAAGGCGGGCTGGAAAGGCAACTGGGGAACAGGTGCGTCCTCATCCGGCGCAGGTGCCAAGAGTAAAACGGCAAACAGCTGGAGCCGCAGTGCCTCGGTAGAAACGTCAGAGGAGATTGATTATGACAGCATCTCTGTAGATGTCGGCACCCGCGGCAATCCCGGACCGGTAGAATACAAAGGCGTAGACACGCAGACCGGGGACATTATTTTTTCCTGCGGTCCAATCAGTAAGGGAACGAATAACCTCGGGGAATTTCTGGCGATTGTCCATGCGCTGGCTCTTCTTAAGAAGGAAGGCAGCAGCCGTACGGTCTATACCGACTCCGTGAATGCGATGAAGTGGGTGAAGCAGAAGAAGGTCGCTACTACCCTGCCCCGGGATGCTTCCACAGAGGAAATCTGGACGCTGATTGACCGGGCGGAGAGCTGGCTGCGCAGCCATACATATGAGAATAAGGTGCTGAAATGGCAGACTAAGGTATGGGGCGAGATCAAAGCAGATTACGGGCGCAAATAAATTCTGCGGGATCTGGTTAATAACAGGTAATGAATGAATACTACAGGGAAGCAAGCAGGAGGAGAACGGGATGTTCGGCAATGATTGGGATGAGGTACTGCAGGAAGAAACGCATAAGCCCTATTTTGAAGAGCTGCGTTATGCGCTGGCACGTGAATATAAGCAATATACAGTCTATCCGCCAAAAGACAAGCTGTTCTCAGCGCTGAAGCTGACGCCTTACAGCAAGACCCGGGTGGTCATTCTGGGTCAGGACCCCTATCATGGGGCGGGACAGGCTCATGGCCTGAGTTTCTCGGTCGAGCCGGGAGTGCGGATTCCTCCGTCACTGCGCAATATTTATACCGAGCTGCATAATGATCTGGGGGTACCTGTGCCGAACCATGGTTCTCTGCTCCACTGGGCAGAAGAAGGGGTGCTGATGCTTAACGCAGTGCTGACCGTACGTGAAGGCCAGCCGAACTCGCATAAAGGCTTGGGCTGGGAGACGTTTACAGATGCCATCATGGAGAAGCTGAATGAGCGGACAGAACCGATGGTGTTCATCCTGTGGGGCAGTCATGCCCAGCTCAAAGGGGCTTCGATTGACCGCAGCAGGCATAAGGTTATTCAGTCTCCGCATCCAAGTCCGTTCTCGGCCCATCGCGGATTTCTCGGCAGCCATCCGTTCTCACAGGCTAACTCCTATCTGGAGTCGCACGGGCTTACAGGAATCGATTGGTCCATACCGAATGTATAAGTAGCACGGACACAGCGAAGGGGGTGGAGCCATGAAGCATTGGGTAGGCAGACCGGTCATTATGTACTGCGGAGAAGAGCCATATACGATCATGAAAGGCGTGCTGCGCAGATGGGACCCTGCAGCTTCGGTAGCCGTAATCGGACATCAGGAGATTGCCGTCCCTTTTCGTGACATTGTGTTCATCAAGGCATTGGCTCCCAAGGAGAGGGCATTGCCCCCGGTCCTCCATTCCGTCGGGTACGTGATGAGGGAACGCCAGCAGTTTGACAACGCGGTATATTTCAAGTCGGCGGTCACCATTTGGAAAGGCGATCAGCTGGTTGCCCTCAATACGACCATCGTAGCGCACACCAAGGGTTCAGTCACGCTCCGTGATGGGCAGAACCTGCTGAAGGGCAATCACATTTTTGTGGTTCGTTCTCTGCGGGGCTGAGATTGCGGAACGGAAGGCTTCGGAAGGTATAGCAAAACGGGCAAACCTCTTATTTAGAGATTTGCCCGTTTTTTTGTTTTTGTTATTTGGATTATTATGATATTTGATTGTTGTGGATAAGATCAGCGTATGGGTTATGGATAAGATTCTTTGGAATTAGGGCAGATCCGTCTAAAGGATGAATTAATTCTTATTCTTATATCAGAAATCCCGCTGATCCCGCCGAAAGTGAGCGGAACGGGAAAATTAAAGGGATAAATCCCTCTGTTCCCGCCGAAAGTGGGCGGAACGGGGAAATTAAAGGGATAAATCCCTCTGATGCCGAAAGTGGGCGAAATGGGAAAATTAAAGGGATAAATCCCTCTGATGCCGCCGAAAGTAAGCGGAACGGGAAAATCAAAGGGATAAATCCCTCTGATCCCGCGAAAGTGAGCGGAACGGGAAAATCAAAGGGATAAATCCCTCTGATGCCGCCGAAAGTAAGCGGAACGGGAAAATCAAAGGGATAAATCCCTCTGATCCCGCGAAAGTGAGCGGAACGGGAAAATCAAAGGGATAAATCCCTCTGATCCCGCCGAAAGTGGGCGGAGCGGGAAAATTAAAGGGATAAATCCCTCTGTTCCCGCCGAACTTTGAGCAAATGAGCAAATGAGGAGCATTAGTGCTCTTGATTTCACCGGATGCTGGCCAAATGAGCAAATGAGGAGCATTAGTGCTCTTGATTTCTATCGGATGCTGGCCAAATGAGCAAATGAGGAGCATTAGTGCTCTTGATTCCATCGGATGCGGACCAAATGAGCAAATGAGGAGCATTAGTGCTCTTGATTCCACCGCCTGCTATCCCAGAAGTAGTCTGGATGGAGCAATGTGGGGGTGTCTTATAAGCTTCATGGCCTGCATGAGCTACATTAGCTTGCACAGGCCCATCGGCTCCAGCCGGACTCGCCCTTTGGGCGAATTCAGTCTTGAAATATAACACTCAAAGCAGGTTTACTGAACTACATCTGCTCTTCTTTAACAATCTCGACCTCAATCCCTGCCGGTGCTATAGGCCCGGGACCGCCCGGATCATCCTCACGCTCAGCGATAATGATTTCATAAATCCGCAAGAAGAGGATTTTGAGAATCATATATACAGGCAGCGCAATGAGCACACCGATAATGCCGAAGAAGTCGCCGCCTATCAGGACAAGCACAACGGTTGTCAGCGGATGTACATCCAGGGATTTACCATAGATAATCGGTGACAGCACATTGTCCTGAATCTGCTGGGCAACGACGACGATAATCAGAGACCAGAGTGCCATCGAAGGAGATTCAATGAATCCTACGATAATAACCGGAATCGCTGCCAGCAAGGAGCCGACATAAGGAATGAAGTTAAGCGGAATGGAAATAACGGCTAGCAGTAGTGAATACGGCAGGCCGATAAACAGAAATCCGATGTAGAGCATGATGCCCAGCACCACATTCAGCAGGACGCGCGTAACAATGAAGCCGCTTAGCGCACTGTCGATATCCTTCAGCATATCCTGGCCTTCCTTACGGTATTTTCTTGGAATCAGGCCTTGAAGAATCGGCGACAGCTTATATCCATCCTTCAGCATGTAATAGAGAATAATCGGCAGTGTGGCAATAACTACTACGATGCTGGAGATGACACCGATTAGATTGGACATGGAATTCGTCACCCAGGTAATGGCGCTATTCACGTACTCCGTAAGTTTAGTGGTCAAATTGGCATCGCCCTTGAAGAAACGGGACAATGAGGGATCATTCTGGATTTTATTGAACTGATTCTGTAGCCCCTCCACCAGATACGGGGTATTGTCGATGAAATTCTGGATTTGCTCACGCAGGGTCGGCCACACCAGCACCCAGAACAGTACGAACAAACCGATGAAGACGAGATAGATTAGGAGAATCGAGAGTGCACGTCCAAGTTTTTTGGTCTCCAGGAAGTTGACGAGCGGGCGGAGCAGATAATACATGAACCCCGACAGCATCATTGGCACAAGCAGAAGGTTAAAGATGGATACGAGCGGCGTAAATAGGAAAATAACTTTGGAACCCAGGTACAGTATCGTCAAAAAGGCGATAATGGCCAGGCATGTCCGGAAATATTTGCTTTGAAGCACAGCAGCCCCCCCAATCTCTTGATTTATGTTTATGTATACGCATCAGGAGCAGCAGCGTTCTATCTTATTTTAAAAGACTGCTGTATATCATTTGCCTGATTCTATCTTTATAACCGAATTAGGAGAGAATGATTCACTAACGCCGAGACTTCCCGTCAGGTTCAAGCTACTGGCAGAGTGGTAATATCGCAATAACAGGAGGGATGTTAGATGCCTACATTGGTACTCGGGATTTTTGGACATCGGAGCGATGCTGCACTGGCGATTGGGGAGCTAAAAGAGGATGGAATCAAATCGAAAGCTATATCTGCAGTCACGAAGCAGAAAAATACGCTGGAGATCATCAGCCACGATACCGGAATTGGGGCTGCGCAGACCGGGGAAGGCAATGAGGGCTTGTTCGGTACAGCCCGCGGGTTAGGAGTGGGTCTCGATATGCTGGCCGATACTGCTGTAGCTGCGGGTCCGGCTGCACGCAAACTGGCTGGAGCCGATATTGAAACGGATGGTCTTATTGTAAGTCTGATCGGTATTGGCATTCCGCAGGAGGACGCGGAGGCTTATGCCAGGCATGCCGAGCTGGAGCATATTATAGTCATTGTCTTCCTTGATGAGGAGGAGCAGCGTGAGAAGGTGGACTCTATATTCGCCAAACATCAGGTTCTGCCTTTGAAGATTTCATAAGCAAAAGAATATATCAACGCGGCCGGCGGGATTTTCGTCTGGCTGCTTTTTTTTTTCGTGATTGGACGAATAGAATAGGGTCCACTTCAAAGCCTGCCTGTCCTCCGGTTTCTTTGGTCACCTGTTTGGCTTTGACCAGGGAGAGAAAAGCAAATATTTCACCTAATGCCCCAAAACCTGCTGCAATGATTGCATAGTCTTCGGCACTGAGTTCTTCAGCTTCTGCAGGGGAGGATTTGTCCGCACCACCGCCAGTGTTATTGTTACCGCCGGTATAGCCGGATCCATAATTATTGTTGTTATAGGCCATCTCCTGTTCACCCGCTTTTCCCCATATGTAATATAAAATATGTCGCTGACCGCGTTTGTGAAATAGGCGTTCGGGTGGTTATTTGCTGCAGCCGTTGTTTGACCCTTTCAGGATGAAATGAGCAGAGATGAGCATCCATGCACCCATTCAATCAGAGGATAACGGAAAGTTCCACAGTATAAGGGATATTATAAGCTTTTTCCGTAAAAAATAAGCAGACAAAAAAGCACTTTACAGTTTATGAAAACGCTGTTACAATCATAAATGAGCATAAATGATCAATATCAGTCACGCTTAAGCTTTTATTCAAATCCAATTGACAATAATCCCGAACGCAAATAAACGATTGTGTATAAAAGGAATCCGGCAGCACGTGCTGCAAGTTCGAGGAGTGAAGCGCATGTTTGAAGAAGAACGGAAGCTGAGTATTCTGCAGTTTATTGAGAATCATACAAGAGCATCGGTTCAGGAGCTGAGCCAGGAGCTGTCCGTCTCAGAATCAACGGTCCGCCGCGATCTCAAGGAGCTTGAGGAAGCACGGCTGCTGAAACGTACGCATGGCGGGGCGGTATCCCTGCAGAGTGTGAACTTTGAAGCAGCTGTTCCGGATAAGGAAGACCGGTTCCTTGATGAGAAGCTGCGGATTGCCCGCAAGGCCGTGGAGATGATTGAGGAAGGCGATGCTATTCTTCTGGATGGCGGAACGACCACGCTGCAGATTGCCCGGGCGCTGAAATCCTTCCGTAATCTCAAGGTCATCACCAACTCGATTATGGCGCTTAATGAGCTGAAGGATTGCCGCCATATCGAAGTTTCGATTACAGGCGGAATGCTGCGGCCGGACACGATGGCTTTTGTCGGACCAATGACAGAACGCTCACTGGATATGGTTCGGGTAGACAAAGCATTCCTAGGAACCAACGGGCTGGATATACGTGAAGGCATCACGACTCCGAATATGCTGGAGGCTGCAACCAAGCGCAAAATGATTGCTGTCGCAAAGCAGACCATTCTGCTCGCAGACCATAGCAAGATCGGGCAAATCTCCTTTTGTAAAGTGGCGGATCTGCAGGAGATGGATCACTGCATTCTTGATACGGATACGCCGGATAACTTCCGCCGGGAGCTGGAGAAGATGGATGTTGATTATACCTTGGTGTGAGTGTGAGAAGAAGACAAACATTATAAATGAGGGATGAATGATGATTTATACAGTGACACTTAATCCTTCCGTCGATTATATCGTGGAGGTTGAAGAGTTTACACTAGGCGGGTTAAACCGGATGAAACGGGATATGAAGCTCCCCGGAGGGAAGGGAATCAATGTATCCCGCGTGCTGAAGCAGCTGGGGGTCGAGAATACGGCAACCGGATTCCTTGGCGGTTTCACGGGCGGATATATTGAGCAGTGGCTGCGCCAGGAGATGATTGCAAGTGATTTCGTTCATATAGCGGATGATACCCGGATCAATATCAAGCTGAAAGCCGGGGAAGAGACGGAAATTAACGGAGCCGGACCGGAGATTTCGCAGCCCGAGACCGCTTCGCTGCTGCACAAGCTGGATGCCCTGAAGCAGGGCGATGTTGTTATTCTGTCGGGAAGTACTCCACCGTCGCTTGGGGGAGATTTCTATAGCAGGCTGATTGCAGTATGCAAGCAGAAGGGGGCAGAGTTTGTAATTGATACAACGGGACAGGCGCTGAAAGACGCGCTGCCCTTGGGACCGCTGCTTGTCAAACCGAATCACCATGAGCTGGCAGAGCTGTTCGGCGCTCAGATCAGCACCAGGGCTGAGATTATCACCTACGGGCGTAAGCTGCTGGAAGCGGGGGCTAGGCATGTGCTGGTATCGATGGCCGGTGAAGGCGCATTGTTTATTTCCGAGCAAGGTGTCTACCATGCGGCTGCTCCTGCGGGGCAGGTGAAGAATTCAGTAGGTGCTGGAGATTCCATGATCGCCGGGTTTGTGGGGACCTTGTCGCTGACAGGAGATGTGCTGGAGGCATTCCGTGCCGGCGTCGCCTCAGGAAGCGCAACGGCATTCTCGGACGATCTGGCGGACAGTCAGAAGATAGAACAGCTTCGGCCGCTCGTTGTAATTTCTCAGCTGTAAACGAGATAATGAAAGATTTTAAGTAAAACGGGGAGTTGAGATTAATGAAAATTACAGATTTGATGATACAGGAAACTATGATAATGGAGCTGCAGGCTACAACGAAGGAAGCGGCGATCGACGAACTGATTGCCAGCCTCGCGGCCAGCGGACGCATTAATGACGTGAAGCTGTTCAAAGAAAAGATACTGGACCGTGAAGCCCAGTCCAGCACCGGAATCGGCGGGGGCATCGCCATGCCTCATGCCAAGACCAAAGCTGTGAATGAAGCGACGGTTGTGTTCGCCAAGAGCAGCACCGGACTCGATTTTGCTTCCCTGGATGAAGCGCCGGCCCATTTGTTCTTCATGATCGCGGCGCCGGACGGAGCTGGAAATATGCACCTGCGCACACTGGCTGCGTTGTCAAGGCTGCTCATTGAAAGCGAATTCATCGAACAGCTCATGAGTGCCAAGACTCCTGCAGAAGTAACGCGCTTGTTCGATGCCAAGCAAGCTGAGGCGGAAGCGGAAGCTAAGGAAGCTGCGGAGCAAGAAGCCCGGAAGACAGCGGCGCCGCAGGCTGAACCTGCACGGATGATCACCGGGAATCCGGATTCTCAGAGCTTTGTTGTGGCTGTGACAGCATGTCCTACGGGAATTGCCCATACCTTCATGGCTGAGGATGCCCTGAAGAAGAAAGCCAAAGAGATGGGAGTTAACATCCGAGTAGAGACGAACGGTTCAGAAGGTGCGCAGAATGTGCTGACTGCGGATGAGATTGCCCGGGCGAGCGGAGTTATTATCGCTGCGGACAAGAACGTGGAGATGGACCGCTTCAACGGCAAGCCTGTACTTCAGCGTCCTGTAAGCGATGGAATCCGCAAGTCAGAGGAATTAATCCGCATCGCGGTCCAAGGCAATGCGCCAATCTACCGCAGCTCCGGCCGTAATGAGGATGGTGCCGCATCGGCGAAGTCCGGAACAATCGGAAGCAAGATTTATAAAGACCTGATGAATGGCATCTCCCACATGCTGCCGTTCGTAGTGGGCGGCGGGATTCTGCTGGCGATCTCCTTCCTGATTGAACAGGTAGCCAGTGTCGATAATCCGCTGGTGAAGCTGCTGCAGACGATCGGCGGAGGAGACGGGGCGTTCCACTTCCTGATTCCAATCCTGGCCGGATTTATCGCACTTAGCATCGGCGACCGCCCGGCACTGATGCCAGGTATGGTCGGCGGTATCATGGCTCTGAATGCCAATGCGGGCTTCCTGGGCGGCCTGGCTGCCGGTTTCCTGGCCGGTTATGTGGTTATTATGCTCCGCAAAGCCTTTTCTGGCCTGCCGCGTACGCTTGACGGCCTGAAACCGATTCTGTTGTATCCTGTGTTCAGCTTGCTTATTACCGGCGGGGTCATGTTCTATCTGTTCAATCCGGTATTCAGCTGGATTAATGAAGGTATGATTGATGCGCTTAACCACCTGGGTACTGGCAACAAAGTATTGCTGGGATTGGTGCTTGGCGGTATGATGGCCATCGATATGGGCGGTCCGTTCAATAAAGCAGCATACACCTTTGCTATCGGTGTGTTCACCTCAAGCGGCAACACAAACGGACTGATGATGGCTGCTGTTATGGCCGGGGGGATGGTGCCTCCGCTGGCAATCGCGCTGGCCACTACCTTCTTCAAGAATAAATTTACAGAGACGGAACGCAAATCCGGATTAACCAACTACGTGCTGGGCTTGTCGTTCATCACCGAAGGCGCCATTCCGTTTGCTGCAGCAGATCCGCTGCGTGTGCTCACTTCCTGTATCGTGGGTTCAGCCGTAGCCGGCGGACTGACCCAGCTGTGGAATATCAATGTTCCTGCACCGCATGGAGGTGTGTTCGTAGCCTTCTTATCCAGCAGCGCGCTGCTGTTCCTGCTGGCTGTGCTGATCGGTTCCGTTATTTCCGGGCTGATGCTGGGTCTCTGGAAGAAGCCGCTCGCATTGAAGTAACGTAATCATTCCTGTCCTGAACCGTATGGAAGCAGAGCAACATTCTGCATTCATACGGTTTCTTTGTTTGCACGCTCCATTTTATTGTCGTATTTCGGTATAATTAAAAATATATATAAAGAGAAGGCAAAGGAGAATGCGAAATGATTCTGCACAAAGGGGAAGTCTTGTTCCGTCAGGGGGACGGCGGCCAGAACCTGTACCGGGTGAAAAGCGGACTGTTCAAGGTGACAAGACTGCATGAGAACGGAAACATGGTACTGTTTAACCTGCTGTATCCGGGTGAGACAGTTCCCCATCATTCCCTCATTTCGCCGAAGGAGGCGCATGGAACAGCGGTGGCGATGATGAAAAGTGAGGTCGAGCTCATTCCCGCTGCGGAATGGTACCGGGAGCTGCGGGAGGACCCTGAGAAGGTGATGGAGGTCGCTCTTCTGCTCCAGGAGAAGGTGCGGTTCATGCAGACACGGCTTGACCATCTTACAGTCGGAACGCCCGGGGAACGCATGGCGCTGCTGACCCGCTGGCTGAACGAATACTCTCATGGTGCACAGCTGACAGATCTGCTGACACAGGAAGAGATCGGGCAATTAATAGGTGTACGCCGGGAAACTGTCAACCGTTTGCTGCGGAATCAGGGCTGATTGCTTATTTTTAATGGAAACTGTTTAGACTGCCCCTTCCGCGTGGTATAATCTATTCAGAACATATCAAACTAAAGAAAGGATCAGGATACCATGTGTCCCCGAAGGACGATTCCCCAAAGGACGATTTGGAAACGTTATGATCTGTCTTATACTTAGCTTCCCTGTAGAATGTGCGCTTACTGTTGTTAATTGACGATAGCCGCCTCTATGAGGGAAGGAGTATTGTATGCGAAGGAGCAACACCTCCGGTTTAACCCCTCGTAGAGGCTGGTGGGACGTCTAGCCGCCATTTACGATAAGGGGAGACCGAGTATGAGGAAACAAGACAGTGGCATGAGTATGCCGCTCCGATTAGCCGTTATTTTGTCCGGAACACTATTGCTTGCATTTACGTATTATCACATCAATTATCAGAACCATTTGACTGAGGGCGGGTTCGTAGGGCTGTCGCTGCTCGGCAAATATGTGCTTGGGATTTCACCATCACTATCGATCCTGATTTTAGACATTCCAGTACTCTTAATCGCAATCATCTTCAAAGGAAAATCGTTCGTGGTGAACACCTTCATCTCTGTAGCAGCCTTCACGGTATTCTACGGACTGATGGAACGCTATTCCGGATGGGTTATTGATCTGCAGGATAACTTGCCGCTTGCGGCATTGTTGTCAGGTGTACTGACAGGTCTAGGAGCAGGTATGGTCCTGCGAGGCGGCGGGGCGAGCGGCGGGGACGATATTCTGTCGCTGCTGATCAGTGAATGGAAAGGAATTAAGGTAGGAACCGTATTTATCCTGATGGATGTAATTGTTCTGGCATTGTCCCTCTTCTATATGCCGTTAAGAGAGACCCTGTACACAGTGATGGCTGTAGTCGTGGCCGGATATGTGATTACTTTTACAACCTCTCTGGGCAGACCGAAGCTGGTCAAGGCTCCGAAGATTCAATCGGCAATGGGCAATGCGCAGGATAGCACGGTAATGTGAACAATGCAATGTGAACCCCGTATACGGGGATGATGAAAGGTCAGCGGACTTAAGTCCAGCTGGTCTTTTTTTTGAAAAAATCCTGCACAGAATACAACATTCCGCCCGTTATATCGACCGTAACCGGAAATTGTTGTATGAAATGCAGCATTCTGCCCCCTCCAAGCCGATTACCGAGAGGATTCTTGTATTTCATACAACAATCCGACCTCACACCCCGGTATTCAGTGAATCGAAGTTGTAATATCTGCAACATTTTTGCATATCATCCTCTGTTAATTTGTTTTCGGTAAAATGTTTACTTCTTCGTTTCACGCCACAATTCGCACATTGACCTCCCGGGTGTTCCTGGATACTGAAACCGTGAGGCTTGAGCGCGCGTATATATTTCATTCAAACTGCAAGGCCCAAGGTTACACTATGCTCAGAATGTAGAGGGAGGATGTAAGGGAATGAGTGCTCACGAAATTGACTATGCGATTATGGGTGAGGAAATTCAGTGTGTGGAGGTGCAGCTCGACCCGGGGGAGAGCGTGATTGCCGAAGCGGGCAGCTTCATGATGATGGACCCGGAGATTACGATGGAGACGATCTTTGGTGACGGCAGCGGCAACTCGCGGGGCGGCGGCGGACTGATGGGCATGCTGAAGGGTGCAGGCAAACGGCTGCTGACCGGGGAGAGCCTGTTCATGACCGTTTTCACGCACAGCGGGGCATATGGACGGAAAAGCGTAACCTTTGCCGCCCCGTACCCGGGCAAGATTATTCCGCTGGATCTTCAGCAATACGGCGGCAAAATCATCTGCCAGAAGGATTCCTTCCTCTGCGCAGCCAAAGGCGTGTCGATCGGCATTGAATTCCAGCGCAGGCTGGGGGCGGGCTTCTTCGGCGGTGAAGGCTTCATCATGCAAAAGCTCGAAGGAGACGGACTCTCCTTCGTTCACTCCGGAGGTCATGTGCTGGAGCGGACGCTGCAGCCTGGAGAGACCATCAAGCTCGACACCGGCTGTCTCGTCGCCATGACATCCTCTGTCGATTATAATATCGAGATGGTCAAAGGAGTGAAGACTGCGCTCTTCGGCGGCGAAGGCCTGTTCTTCGCCACCCTGCGCGGACCGGGCAAGGTGTGGGTGCAGTCGCTGCCGTTCAGCCGGATGGCTGACCGTATTCTGTCGGCCGCCGGACCTTCCGGGCGGAAGGAAGAGGGCAGCATCCTCGGCGGATTGGGCAATCTGCTGGACGGCAAGTAAATGGAGCGGCGATGAAATAAGCCGCCAATCCAATTTCAACCGTAATAATTGGCCGCCTCGCGGGGTTCCCGGAATGCAGCAGCAGCCTCGTCGGGTTCCCCGGAACGTAGCAGCAGCCTCGCCGGGTTCCCCGGAACGCAGCAGGTGTTTCACGGGATTCCCCGGTAAGTGCAACAGCCGCCTCACCGGATTCCCGGGAGGCGGCTGGGCTGTTTGGTCTGCGGAGGGAAGCGGACTGAGAGGCCCCTATTTCCAGGAAAGACCTTCTTTTGCGGCTGAAACGGACTGAGATTCCGTTATCCTGTTCATTTCAGCTTAAAATGAGGGATAACTGGAACCATAACGGAATCTGAGTCCGCTTGACCCGTCAAATCAGCAGATTTGCCCAAATAGCGGAATCTCAGTCCTCCTCAAAAGCTGATGAGTTATGAAGCCACCGGCCTCCTAAGGAGCAAATGCGCGCATACTAAGCTCCGACTCACCCTCGAAGCTCCACCCAGCCGCGCCCTCGAAGCAATTTTGTTTCTCAAACGCTATACCGGCTAATTCTTCACCGCAGACAGCAGCAGGAACATCGGACGCCGGGTTTCCTCCAGCCAGGCTGCGTTCTTCTCCAGCATATCCGCAGTTGGCTGCAGCTCGGAGATCCGGGTCAGGGTGAAGCCGGAACCGATCAGCGTATTAACGTAGGTAGCAACATTACGGTGGTACTTCGTAACTGCATGATCAAGGAAATTGGCTTGCCGCGGTCCTTCGAGATGATAATTGTCAACAGGCCAATGCTGCTTCCCGCCTTCAGGACCGTAATGCCAATCCTGCGCGGCGAGCGCGGTGAAGATGGGATGCTCAACCGAGAACACGAAGGCTCCGCCAGGCTTCAGGCAATAGTAGACCTGGCGGCAGAGGCTGGCGAAATCCTCTACATAGTGAATGGCAAGTGAACTGATGACTGTATCGAATTCATCCGCACCAAAAGCGGCATCTTCAATTGCCAACTGGAGGTATTCAATCTTCGGATCGCGGGTCATCGCCCTGGCCCGCTCCAGCATATTCGCGGAAAGATCGATGCCCACTACAGAAACGGCCCCCTGCTCACGGGCATACCGGCAGTGCCAGCCGAAGCCGCAGCCCAGATCCAGTACCCGCTGACCCTGCAGGTCAGGCAGCAGCGTGCGGAAAGTCCCCCATTCTCCGGCGGACTCAAGTCCGCCTGTGGAGCGCGGCATCCGGCTGTAATTTTCAAAAAAACTGGCCTCATCATATTTGTTTTGCTTCATACGGTGTACCTCCGTAACGGACTTTAAGCCCGTTATTTTTTCGAAACAGGAATTGTACTGGCATTCACCGCTTCCCGGAAAGTATACCGCAGATTTGACTGGAACGCAGGTACTGTATATATTATGGGGCAAACCCCTTAGACTACTTAAGGCGGCAACCGGAGGGCTATGATGTTCAAAATATTTATCATTGAGGATGACAAGGGACTGGTAACCCTGCTCCAGGACTACTTACATAAGTTTGGATACGAAACACGGGCGGTGCATGATTTTGAAGCGGTACGGACCGAGTTCGAGGCGTTTGCCCCGCAGCTGGTACTGCTGGATGTGAACCTGCCCAAATTCGACGGATATTATTGGTGCCGCCAGATCCGTGCGGTCTCGACCTGTCCCATTCTGTTCATCTCCGCACGCGACGGGAAGATGGATCAGGTCATGGCGCTGGAGAATGGCGCGGATGATTATATTACGAAACCCTTTGATTACGAGATTGCGATGGCCAAAATCAAAAGCCACCTGCGCCGCGCTTACGGCTCCTACGCCGGGGGCGGCACTGAACGCAGCCTCACCGTCTCGGGACTGATGCTGGACGTAGAACGGCTGATCCTGACGCGGGGCGGAGCCAGAATCGACCTCAGCCATACCGAGGCCAAGATTCTCGATGAGCTGATGCAGAAATCCGGTACCCTCGTTACGCGTGACCGGCTGCTGGAGAAGATTTGGGATACCGAAGCTTTTGTGGATGACAACACACTGAACGTCTATGTAACCCGGGTACGCAAGAAGCTGGCTGCGCTGGACATTATGGAGGGGCTGCAGACGGTGCGCGGTCAAGGGTACAGGCTCACCGGGAATTGGGAGGAGGGGTAACATGAAGCTGTTCATGCGGGAACAATCGCCATTGATCATTGTCTATCTGGCCCAGCTGATCATGATTACGCTTGTCTACCGGCTGGACGGGGGAAGCGGAGTCACGGTGAGCCTGTACGCGGCGCTGCTCAGTACGATTCTGCTGCTGGGTTATCTTGCCTACCGGTATCTCACAAACCGTACATTCTATGAGCGGCTTATGACGGTGCCGGCATCGCTCGAGGAATCCGGAGGGCCGGCGCAGAACACGCCTTTGGCCGGGAGTCTGCGTATGCTGCTGGCCCAGCAGTTCCGGCTGTACCAGAACGACCTGCACAACTACCGCCACAAGCTGGAGGAGCATATTCACTTCATCAACCAGTGGGTGCATGGCATGAAGACGCCGCTTTCGGTGATTCATCTGATGATACAGGATAAAGACGGGCCTCCGTTCACGGCCATTGGCGATGAGCTGGACCGGCTGAAGAAAGGGCTGGAAACGGTGCTCTACACCGCCCGGCTGGATACCTTTGAGCATGATTTCTATGTCGAGCGGCTGGAGCTCTCGGCCGTGGTGCGGAGCGTGACCTCGGAACAGAAACGGCTGTTCATCCGTAAGCGGGTGTTTCCGGTGATTTCTGTGGAGAGCGGGATTTCGATTACCTCGGACGAGAAATGGCTGTCCTTCGTCATAACCCAGCTGATAACCAATGCCCTGCGCTATACAGTGGAGGAGGGGAAGTTTGTGCATTTCCACGGGTATTTAGAGGAGCAGGGCAGGGCTGTGCTGGAGGTGCGTGATGAAGGCGTGGGCATCCCTCCGGGTGACCTGCCGCGGGTATTCGATCCTTATTTTACCGGCGTCAACGGGCGCAGCTTTCAGGAATCTACCGGCATGGGGCTGTATCTGGTGAAGCAGATCTGCGGCAAGCTGGAGCATGAGGTGGAGATTACCTCGGAGGTGGGCAAGGGGACGGCAGTGCGGATTATATTTTGATACAAGCGGGAGGCGGTTCGGCTCTACCTGCTGCCGGCCCGGTAGCGGATAATCAGGAGGACGACCGTTGATACGACCGCCAGCGACAGGGTATTGGTAATCAGAAAAGCGAGCCCGACCCCCTGAGCGGCCAGGTTAACCGCATAGGCTTCCATAAGGGCGATGCCCAGCAGCATCAGCAGGTAGGACTTCAGGCTAAGGTCTGCGACAGACCGGGTCTTAATGATTTGCAGAATTTGTGGAATCCAGCCTACAGAGAGAATGATACCGCCAATCAGCTGCATAACCGTGAACAACATGCGTACACCCCGCTATTCTTCGTTTAGTACGTTGTATGCTCAATGGGCGGTTGAGGTTCGGTGCATATCAAAACCCCGCCGCCCCTGTAAGGGACGGCGGGTTCACCCGGCAGGCGCTCTGCCCGGGTCTATTGCTGTTTCAGCTGCACAAGCTGTTCCAGCAGCTGCTGTATATCGGCTACAGGAAAGGCTTCTTGCAGCACTTCATTAACGGTCACCTGTGCCCGGTCCACCTTATTCTGACCGATGTCAGTCAAAGAGGTATAGATGCTTCTGCGGTCATCATCACAGACCTTGCGCTGCAGCGCGCCGCAGCCTTTGGCTTCGAACCGGCTGACCAGCCGGGATACGGCGCTCTGGCTCAGCCCGACCATCGACTCAAGCTGCTGCAGCTTCAGCTTCTTCTCGGGTGCCTCGGACAGAAACAGCAGTACGTAGAACTCCTTGAGCGATAACTGATAGTTCTCCATCAGCTTTGCTTCAAGTGCAGCGGCAACATTCATTTGTATATGAGAGAGTGACAACCAGCTGGTTATCAGGTCATTTGCAGGGGTGTTCTTCATGTCATCAATCCTCCCGGTGCATGCCATTCATGAATATAAATTTCACTTTAGTATATCATCTGGAAGAAGAGAAGGACACCGCAGGGAATGCTCAATTATTTGGCGGCGCGGGGAAACCCGAACTCATACTGCTTGGGAACGCCCGCGTCTTTGCCGAGCACTACACCAGCTTCCAGCGTCCAGTAAGGATTTCTCAGCATGCCCCGTCCAACCGCTACGAGATCAGCCTCTTCATTGCCGATGACCGCGTTGGCGAGTACCGCTTCATCCAGCCGGCCGACGGCAATCACCGGCACATTCAGCTCCTGCTTGATAGCTCTGGCCAGCGGCACCTGATAGGCAGCATGTGTGCCCGGTCTGCCGGCTGCAGCTATCGGGCCTTCACCGCCTGCACTGATGTGGAAGATATCCGCTCCGGCTTCCTTATAAGCTCTGCTGATTTCCAGGCTCTCGGTGAGCCCATAGCCGCCCTCAACGTATTCCTGCGCGGAAATGCGCATGATCAGCGGCATACCCTCAGGCATTACGCTCTTCGCGGCAGCAATCACTTCCCGGCCGAACAGCGTCCGGTCCTGTCCGTACTCATCCGTTCTCTGGTTGGTCAGCGGTGAGTGGAACTGGTGAATCAGGTAGCCGTGGGCACCATGCAGCTCAATGACATCGAAGCCGGCCTGGACGGCCCGCTGCACACCCAGCTTGAATTTGCCTACCATAGCTTTCACTTCTTCCGTAGTCAAGGCATGCGGAGTAGTAGACTTATCGTCAAAAGGAATAGCGGAAGAGGAGACAGGAAGCACGGCATCCTCGGCCTTGCGTCCGGCATGGGCGACCTGAATCCCCACTTTGGTACCGTAGGCATGGCTGGCCTCCACGATCCGGGCCAGGGCAGGGATCTGTTCATCGGACCAGAGTCCCAGATCATAGTCGGTGATACGGCCATCCGGGTCAACATCAGCCATCTCTACAATAATCAGTCCGGCACCGCCGACTGCACGGCTCACATAATGGTTATAATGCCAATCTGTAGCGATTCCATCTTTATTGGTGACCGAATACTGGCACATGGGCGGCATAACTACCCGGTTCTTCAGCTTCAGGCTCTTAAACTCATAGGGGGTGAACAGATCCTTCATTATTCGTCGCGCTCCTTCGTTCAATCTGGAATTGGCATGCGGCTGGGGGGACTATGTAACAAATAATCGGCTCTCCATAAAATACATGCATGCTCATGCATTTAAATATAAGGCCTTATCTCTGCACTGTCAACTGTCAACTACAACTGTGCTTACAATACTGTAAGGTAGCTGTAAGTTTCAGAAATAGCAGCATTAGTTTACAGTTTGTATAATGAAAGCAATCCAGGTGAAAGAGGAGCGGTAGCCCTTGCCCCTATTAGACGTACACAATTTATCCAAAATATATGAAGGCAAGGTATCCATTCACGCGCTGAACCATATCCGGTTCGCCGTGGAGAAGGGGGAATTCGTCGGAATTATGGGCCCGTCCGGCAGCGGCAAAACCACACTGCTCAATGTCATCGCGACGATTGATGAACCTACCTCAGGCCAGGTAATGATCAGCGGCCGGGACCCTAACCTGCTGGGCCGTAAAGAGAAGGCGTTGTTCCGCCGCAAGGAGCTGGGGTTTGTATTCCAGCATTTCAATCTACTGGACACGCTCACGGTAGAAGAGAATGTAGTATTGCCGCTGACTTTAAGCGGGAGTTCCGTTGCGGAAATGGAAAAGCGGCTGGCCGAAGTGGCCTCCAGGCTGGACATTGCCGGGCTGCTGCACAAACGCACCTATGAAATCTCCGGCGGCCAGATGCAGCGCGTAGCGATTGCCCGGGCGATGATCCACCGCCCTTCGCTGATTCTGGCGGATGAACCCACCGGCAGCCTGGATTCCAAGGCGTCGGAAGAAGTGATGGGGCTGCTGGCTGAAGTGAATGAAGCCGAGGGAGCGACAGTGCTGATGGTTACGCATGACGCGGTGGCAGCGAGCTTTTGCCACCGGGTGATTTTTATCAAAGACGGCCGCTTCTACAGCGAGATGTACCGGGGCGCTGGCTGAAGTGAATGAAGCCGAGGGAGCGACAGTGCTGATGGTTACGCATGACGCGGTGGCAGCGAGCTTTTGCCACCGGGTGATTTTTATCAAAGACGGCCGCTTCTACAGCGAGATGTACCGGGGCAGCAGCAGAGCCGCCTTCTTCCAGAATATCATCGACATGCTGTCGCTGCTGGGAGGAGCCGGCCATGACCTTTCGGCAATTCGCCTATAGGAACGTAACCCGGAGCAAGCGCAAGTATGCCGCCTACTTCGTCAGCAGTGCCTTTTCGGTGATGATTTTCTTTCTGTGCGCATTGTTTATCTTTCATCCGGTAATCTCAGGAGCTCTTATTCTGGATACTGCGGCTAAGACAATGATGATGGCGGAAGGGATCATCTATGTTTTCTGCTCACTGTTTGTCCTGGTATCCGTCGGCTCCTTCCTGCAGTCCCGCAAGCTGGAGTTCGGTATTCTGCTGATGCATGGCATGACCAAGCAGCAGCTCAACAAGATGGTGTTTCTGGAAAATATGCTGATCGGCGGCTCGGCCATCTTTACCGGCACACTGCTCGGGATGCTGCTCGGCAAGCTGTTCCTGATGATCGGCTCCGCTTTTCTCGGCATTCCCCCGCTGGATTTCCATCTTAGCTGGCAGGCACCGGTGCTGACTATTATCAGCTTTGTGCTGTTGTTCGTCCTGATCTCGCTGTGCACCTTCTTTTTTATCGGCAATGAGTCTCCGCGGGGAATGTTCCAAGGCGGACGCAGAGGAGATGCGGAGCCGCACGTTCACCGCTGGCAGGCGCTGCTCGCCGCTCTACTGCTGCTTGGCGGTTATGTGCTGGCAGTGCTGACTACAGCCACAACGGTTGAGGTGATGATGTTCCCGGTAGTGGCTATCACGGTAGTGGGTACCTACCTGTTCTATACACAGCTGAGTCTATACGTGGTGGAACAGCTGAGAAGAATCCGGCGCTTCTATTGGCAACGGATGCGGATTATCACCTTCTCGGGTTTATCCTACCGCTGGAAGGATAACGGGCGGATGTTCTTCATGGTGACCATTGTCTCGGCGGTATCCTTCACTTCGGTGGGTGTTTTCGCCTCGATCCATACCCTGTCCCGGGAGCTGAAGCTGGATTATCCCGCAGCCGTAGGCTACGTCGCCAAAGGCGGAGCGGCCAGTTCCACGGCAGTGCAGGATTTGGAAGGCATCGAGTCGGAGCTGAAGCAGTTGGGACTAGCGTATGATACCTTGTCGATCCCAGTGAAATATGCAGATGTGGCCTCGCAGAGCGGACCGGACCATACCGAACGGTTGCCGCTCATGGCTTACAGTGACTATAGGCTGGCTCTCCAATATGCCGGCTTCGATTCCTCTGAACCTCCGCTGGAAGGACACGACGGTCTGGTGATGATCGGCTCCCAGCGGGACCGCAGTCTGATCAGTGAGCGTGTCAAAGCCACTTATACACTGGAGCAGGGAACCGATATCCGGGAAATTGGCTACACACAGCATGTGCCGGTTGCCGAATATCTGCTGCCGGAGCTGGACGGGCGGGGCGGAGGAGATTTCAGCGGCCTGGTGGTTAGCGACAGTCTCTATAACTCTATAGCTCCGGTCCAGCAGGATATATACTACGGCTTTTACATGGAGGATTTCCCCCAGACGGTAGGCATTGCTTCAAGTCTTGCGGACGGCGGCAAGGTCGCCTATGAGCATAAGGCGAATTACGCTGTCGTGGTCAGCGGTACACTGTTTGAGATTCAGCGGACGCTGTACAGCACAATGCTGTTTGCTTCCCTGCTGGTGGGGACCGTCTTCTTCATCGCGGCAGGAAGCTTCCTGTATTTCCGGCTGTACATGGATCTGGAGCATGACCGTTTCCAGTATTCTGCGTTGTCCAAAATGGGCTTCACCGATCAGGAGCTGGACCGCAGCGTCACCCAGCAGCTGGCCCTGATGTTCTTTATTCCGGTGCTGCTGGCCATATTGCACAGCGTCTTTGCTTTCATTGCCCTGCAGCGCCTGTTCTATCTGTCGATTGCGGCCGAGACAGGGGCAGTGCTGGCCGGATATCTGGCAGCCCAGGGAATCTATTTCTTTTTTATCCGCAGCCGTTATTTACGCAATCTCAAGAAAAATCTGCTCTAAACAGGAGGCCCGCATATGCAAACATGGATTACGGATTTTATGGAGCAGTTCGGATACTTTGGCATCTTTCTGATGCTGGCGCTGGAGAATGTTTTTCCGCCCATTCCCTCAGAGGTCATTCTCCCCTTCGGCGGATTCATGACCACTACGACTGACATGACGATTCCCGGAGTGCTGATCGCTTCAACCGCCGGTTCACTGCTGGGAGCAGTGATTCTGTACTGGATCGGACGGATGCTGGATGTGGACAGACTGGAGCGGATCGTAGACCGCTGGGGCGGCCTGCTGCGGATCAGCGGGAAGGATATCCGCAAGGCGGACGCCTGGTTTGACAAATATGGCTACTGGACCGTGCTTTTCTGCCGGATGATTCCGCTCGTACGCAGTCTGATCTCCATTCCCGCAGGGATGTCCGGGATGAAATTCGGCGTGTTCATGCTGTTTACAACGATCGGAACATTAGGCTGGAATGTGCTGCTGGTGCTGCTGGGGGCAGCGCTCGGGGAGTCGTGGGAGGATATTGCCGGTATTATTGGCACCTATTCCAGTGTAGTATATGCCATCATTGCCGCAGGACTATTGTTGCTCGGATTCCTGTATTACCGTAAAAGACTGAATGCCGGCAAGGTCCGGGGATGATTTTTCAACAATCAAAGGAGGATAACCATGGAGCTGCTGACCATTGTCAAAGCAATCATACTGGGAATTGTAGAAGGACTGACTGAATTTGCTCCGGTATCCTCAACAGGCCATATGATCATCGTGGATGATATGTGGCTTAAATCGCAGGAGTTTCTGGGAAAATATACGGCGAACACGTTCAAGGTTGTTATTCAGCTGGGCTCCATCCTTGCTGTAGTTATTATTTTCCGTAACCGGTTCATCGATCTGCTCGGGCTGAAGAAATTCAGCCGCAAGGAGCTGACGGTGGTGCCTGAGGGGCAGCCGCAGGCGCCTGCCGAAGGCCGTCTGAAGTTAGCCCAGGTAATCGTAGGCCTGATTCCCGCCGGAATCTTCGGGTTTCTGTTCGAGGATTACATTGATGAGCATTTATTTTCCACTTCTACAGTGCTGATCGGACTGGTTGTTGGTGCTATATTTATGATCTGTGCCGACCGGTTTGCACCCAAAACCATCAAAACAGAGAGTGTTGACCAGATTACATATAGGCAGGCGCTATCGGTCGGACTGATCCAGTGTGTCTCCCTGTGGCCGGGGTTCTCACGGTCCGGCTCGACGATTTCCGGCGGCGTGCTGCTGGGGATGAGCCACCGCGCGGCTGCCGATTTCACCTTCATTATGGCTGTGCCGATTATGGCCGGTGCCAGCCTGATTTCGCTGCTGAAGAATTGGCAGTACTTCACACTGGATGCCCTGCCATTCTTCATTGCCGGCTTTATCAGCGCCTTCCTGTTCGCGCTGTTGTCGATGCGTTTCTTCCTGAAGCTGATTAACAGAATCAAGCTGCTGCCCTTCGCCATCTACCGGATTATTCTAGCCGGTGTGGTCTATCTGGTCTGGTTCTGAACCCGTCAGCACGGTTGCCACAGCCGCACCTCCTTCAATGGAGAGTGCGGCTTTTATTAAGTTCGGGGTCTCCGGAAAGTACCTGAGTGATCCCCGAAGCTAAAACCCCACTTTGTGGGGTGATTTGCTTTTGTTATAAGGAATCTGTATAGCCAAACTCCCCGGAATCTGTTGCGGACTGCGGAAAATGTGAAGTAAGATGGCAGCAGATTAAGGATGCAGCACCTAACTTAACCCAAGAGGAGCGGACATAAATGAGCAAAGGAATTAAGACAAGCAGCATCGGCTATCCGAGAATCGGCAAGAACCGCGAATGGAAAAAAACATTGGAGGCTTACTGGGCCGGGAAAATAGATGAGCAGAATTTCCGCTCGCAGATGGAAGAAATTCAGCTTCAGCATTTGCAGACCCAGCAGCAGGCCGGCATAGAGCTGATTCCGGTGGGCGACTTCACCTTCTATGATCATGTGCTGGATACAGCAGCGATGTTCGGAATTGTACCGGCGCGCTATGGTTATCAGGGCGGAGAGATTCCGCTCGACCTGTACTTTGCCATGGCCCGCGGCAATGCAGGGGCTACAGCCTGCGAGATGACCAAATGGTTCAATACGAACTACCATTACATCGTGCCTGAGATTGGCAGCATTACACCTGTCCTGACAGAGAATAAGCAGCTGGCAGCCTACCGGTTCGCCAAAGAGCGGGCGGGCATAGAAGGCAAGCCTGTTATAGTAGGGCTCTATACCTTCCTCAAGCTGTCCAAGGGCTTCCCGGCTGCCGAAATATCCGCAGTTGCTGCCCGCTTCCTGCCGGTATACGTGCAGCTGCTGCAGGAGCTGCTGCAGGAAGGAGTGGCCTGGGTACAGATCGATGAGCCGGCAGTTGTAACAGGCTTAACGGCAGGGGACATCGCATTGCTTAAGAACATCTATGGGGAGATCGCCGCTTCAGTACCGGGCCTTAATATCATTCTGCAGACGTATTTCGAAGCTGCCGAGCCGCTGGAAGCCTTGCTGGAATTGCCAGTGCAAGGCCTGGGCCTGGATTTCGTCCATGACGGAGGCAAGAACCTGGAGTCCATTGCCCGCCTGGGCTGGCCGCAGGATAAGACCCTGGCTGCCGGAATTATCGACGGACGCAATATCTGGCGTTCGGATATAGATGCCAAGCTGGAGCAGGTTGCCGAACTGCAGAAATATGTGCCACAAGAGCAGCTGATTCTTCAGCCCGCCTCGAGCCTGCTGCATGTGCCGGTTACAGTCGAAGGGGAAGACAAACTGAAATCAGCGGTCAAGAATGCATTAGCCTTCGCCAATGAGAAGCTTAATGAGCTGGTTCTTATTGCGGCAGCTGCAGACGGGGGGACTGAACGTTATGCAGCGGAGCTGGCCGCAAACCGTGAGGTGCTTGCTATATTCCGTGCCCTTCCGGAACGCGGGCGTGAGGATGTAGCCGAGCAGGTACGCTCGTTGGAGAAGCTGCCGGACAACCGCAGTCTTCCTTTTGCAGAACGGGTGAAGGTTCAGCAGGAGAAGTGGCGGCTGCCGCTGCTGCCGACAACCACCATCGGCAGCTTCCCGCAGACGGCTGAGGTCCGCCAGGCCCGGCTGAAATGGCGCAAGGGGGTATGGACCCAGGAGCGTTATGACGGGTTCATCAAGCGTCAAATCGCTGAGGCCATCACCCTTCAGGAGGAGCTTGGACTTGACGTACTGGTACACGGGGAGTTTGAGCGGACAGATATGGTCGAATTCTTCGGGGAGAAGCTGGCCGGTTATCTCTTCACCGGAGGCGGCTGGGTTCAATCGTATGGCTCACGCTGCGTGAAGCCGCCTGTTATCTATGCCGATGTTGCTTTTATCGAGCCGATGACCGTCAAAGAAAGCCTGTATGCCCAGTCGCTGACGAAGCTGCCGGTCAAGGGGATGCTGACGGGTCCGGTCACGATCCTGAACTGGTCCTTTGTCCGCGATGATCTCAGCCGTGAAGCCGTTGCAGGGCAAATCGCACTTGCGCTGCGCCATGAGGTGACAGCCCTGGAGGAGGCGGGCATTGAGATGATCCAGGTCGATGAACCGGCCATCCGCGAAGGCTTGCCGCTGAAGGCGGGAGATCATGAGCATTACCTGAATTGGGCCGTGAAATCGTTCCGGATCGCGACGAACCATGTCAAGGATACGACCCAGGTGCATACGCATATGTGCTACAGCGAATTCAACGACATGATTGGTTCGATCTCGGCGATGGACGCGGATGTTATCTCAATTGAGACCTCCCGCAGCCACGGGGAGCTGATCGTCAGCTTCGAGGAGCAGGAATATGACAAGGGCATTGGACTCGGAGTGTACGATATTCACAGTCCGCGGGTTCCTGTCGTAGAGGAGATGACTTCGGCCATCGAGCGGGCGCTGCGCGCTCTGGATGTGCAGCAGTTCTGGATTAATCCGGACTGCGGATTGAAGACTCGCGGATGGGAAGAGACCACAGCCGCGCTGCGTAATATGGTGAAGGCGGCGGTCCTAGTACGGGAGAAGAGCGGAGCAGTCAGCCGGTAAACGTTTTAGCCAATCTGTGATAGCTGCCGGACACAAATAAATCACCATAACCAGAGTAATCCACTCTGGTTATGGTGATTTATTTTCATTTTTTTTGCAAGAAACACTTGATAATAATTATCATTCTTGATAAAATGAAAAAAGAAAAGAAGGAACCGTGGAGGGTCCCTTCGATATTCTTCAATCATTATTTGCTTTCGAAGGTTTTGCAATCTGTTTCTTCAGAATGAGTAGGTTCTTTGGAGCTGTGGTAAGCAACGAAGATGGACTCAGCGTTGCATTTGTTTTCTTCAGCCCAGTAAGTACAGGAGTTAACTGCACACAATACGTCTTTTGCCATGAGGGTTCACCTCCTCTTATAGTAGTTGGCATCATAAATCAGTTAGCAATTGAATAGATCTGTCCGGCAAGGTGGAGCTTGTCCGAACAGCACCTTACCCTTATTCCTTGAGAATGGAGGGTATTTGGTGTTTTTTGTCTTTTACAGACACTATAATTGTAACAAATAAAGAGCTATTACGCAAACGGGATCATTCAGCTGTTGAGAGGTCCTGTTTGGCATTTTTACCGATATGGGAAAAAAACACAAAAAAAGGCTGCCATCCTCCTAATTGTCTGCAACCTTCCAGCTTTTGGAACGTCAAAGGGTGTAAGCGCGGAAGAGATCGATAGATATAACGGCCTTTCGCCATTACACTTTTGGAGGAATGAACATGCGAAAATGGGGTCTGCATTCTTTGTTGTGTTTAATTGTTTTGGCAGTGGTTCTGGCGGGGTGCGGGGCAGGCAATAACAATTCGGCGGCGGATACAGCAAACAGTGCGATGACCGCTGAATCAGCGGCGGCGGCGGAAGAAGGCTCAGCTGCGAGTGTACCGGCGGCAAAGGAAATGACCGATAATTTCAATTCCACTTCCACGGTGGCTGTGAATGATCACAATGTGGTGCAAGGCAGAGGTGCGAATCCTGCGGTCCCTAATCCGGGAGCGGAGCAGGCGGCAGACGCTTCAGCCGGGTTCACGGGAACCGATGTGGTGGCAGGTCTGAACAAAAAGCTGATCTATAAGGCTAACCTCAACATGGAGGTAGCCGATTACGGGGCGGCGCAGACCGAAGTACGGAATATGATTACACTGGCAGGCGGTTACATTATTGAATTTTCAGAGAATATGTCTGAATATGAACAGGGCGGAACCTTCATCCTCAAGGTGCCGGCGTCGGGCTTCTCTTCTTTTCTGAACAATCTGGAGAAGGTCAAACATGAGAAGCTGCAGAGAAGTATTCAGGGGCAGGATGTCTCGGAAGAGTACGTAGATCTGGAGTCACGCCTCAAGGCTAAGCAGATGATGGAGACCCAATATATCGATTTCATGAAAAAAGCGACCAAGCCGGCAGATCTTGTGCAGTTTGCCAACCAGCTGGGTGCAATCCAGGAGCAAATCGAACAGATCAAGGGCAGAATGCGTTATATCGACCAGAACGTATCCTTCTCAACCGTTGAGCTTCGCCTTTACCAGACAGAGGAGAGCATCGCCGTCACGCAAGTGAAAAAACAAGGACCGCTGGGTGAACGTGCTTCGGAGGCGCTGCAGGGCAGCATGAAGGCATTATCTGTAATGTTCCAGTGGCTTGTAGTTGTGCTGGCGGCTGCACTTCCGGTGCTGATCGTGGCTGCAGTGGTTGTGGCGGTTGTGATCTGGGTCCGCAGAATCCTTAAGCGTCGGGAGCGGGAACACTTCGAACAGATACGCCAGGGCAACCGTGAACAGAACCGGGAACTGCTGGACCGTGATGTTGAGATGCCTGCTGCACCAGCTCCAGAAGAGAATGATACTGAGAAAGATAATAAATAAGCAGCTGAATGGTCAGGTTCAGAGTTTGAAGTGATTAAGGGGGAAGAGGAGTGGGCTTTACTTACCATACAGATATTCCGGACATGGATGAGTACTACAGCTTATATCAATCCACCGGCTGGAATGCAGATAGGCTCTGGACGAAGGAACATATGCACATGGCGCTGAAGAATAGCTGGCATATTCTCACGGTGTATGAGGATGACCGCCTGGTGGCTACCGGCCGGATCGTTTCCGATGGTGTAATCCAGTGTTATGTGTGCGATATGATTGTGCTTCCGGCTTATCAGAAGCAGGGGCTGGGACGCGCAGTTATGGATCAGCTGATCAGTCATTGCCGCAGCCGGGGAATCCGCTGGATTCAGTTGTCATCCGCCCAGGGGAAATCGGGCTTCTACAGTCAGTTCGGATTTCTGGAACGGCCTGCCGGGGCACCGGGGATGAGTTTGTTTTTATAAGGGCTATAACACTCATGTAAAAAGCCTCCAAACCCGTTATTACCGGTCTGGAGGCTTTCTGCTGTAGCGATGACTGTCTATGGGTGGACGGGACAGCCGTAAGTACCTGCGTCAAGCATGCTGGAAAAGAACGCGGTACTCACCGTAGCCTTCCTTCTCCAAATCTTCTTTGGGCACAAAACGTAAAGCCGCCGAATTGATGCAGTAGCGCAGCCCGTTTGCCCCGGGACCATCATTAAAGACATGGCCGAGATGGGAATCGGCTGTTTTGCTGCGCACTTCGGTACGGATCATCAGATGGCTGAGGTCAGATTTCTCCTTGACTGCATAATCGCGGATCGGACGCATGAAGCTCGGCCAGCCGCAGTCGGAATCGAATTTATCCTGTGAGCTGAACAGGGGTTCACCGGAAACAATGTCCACATAGATTCCATCCCCGTGATGATCCCAGAATTCGTTGCGGAAGGGGGATTCGGTAGCGCTGTTCTGCGTAACTTCATACTGCAGCGGAGTCAGGCGCTCCTTCAGGCTTTTTTTGTCCTCCTTGTGGGTCCAGTGGGTTTCGATAAAAGCTTCCCGCCCGGAGCCCTTGCGGTAACGCTTGTAATGGCCGGGATTCTTGTGGTGATAGCCCTGGTGGTATTCTTCGGCCGGATAGAAAGGCTTAGCCGGTAGAATCGGAGTCACAATAGGAGCAGAGAAACGTCCGCTGGCTTGCAGTGCTGCCTTAGATGCCTCAGCCTGCTGCCGCTGTTCTTCCGAATGGGTGAAAATCGCCGTTCCGTAGGAGGTTCCGCGGTCATGGAATTGCCCTCCGGCATCAGTAGGGTCAATCTGCTGCCAGAACAGCTCAAGCAGCTTGGTATATGGGAAAATATCCGGATTAAACGTAATCTGCACAGCCTCGACATGTCCGGTCGTTTCCGAGCAGACTTCCTCGTAAGTCGGATTAACGGTATGGCCGCCTGTATAGCCGGAGATTACCTCGACAATACCGGGAAGTTCTTCAAACGGGGATACCATGCACCAGAAGCATCCTCCGGCGAACGTAGCTTTTTCCGTCTTGATGTTTATAGAATCAGATTGAACTTCACTCATTAATATCCCTCCATCTATAGAATGCAATTAAATAGATCACAATTTAATTATAAATCAAATAGCTGCACTCTGCCAGCTTGATGGATACCCCTCAGAGTTTAGCGGACCGCGGACGTATGGAGAATCCGGCAGCTGCAAGCACGGCGACGTAGAGAATCACGGCAATGGCAGCACTGCGCGGATGCTGGAACATCTGGCCGCCGAGGAAGGCGTACAGGGTAATCCCCGGGATTTTACCAAGGCCGGTTGCTGCAAGATAACTCCAGAAGGGCAGCCCGGCAGCACCGGCGTAGATATTCACAGCCATTTGCGGAATCACAGGCGCCAGCCGGGCGAGGACTACAGAGGCAAACGGACGCCGCTGCACAGCCCCGGTGAATTTATCCAGCGCCGAAATCGAGTTCAGATAAGTCATGGATTTATTCTGGAACATAAATTTAACAAGACCATACACGATCGCTGCAGCCAATGTGGTTGCCGTCCAGCATATTAACGCTCCCGCCAGGCTTCCATAGGCGTATCCGAACAGACCAATGATCAGCTTGTAGGGGATTACCGGAAACAAGGCCAGAACCGTGGCTGCTAGCATGGACAGAAGCAGGTTATGGTCCTCTTTGAGCCAGGCCAGAATCTCATACCTGTAGATAAACGCTAGGATTATGCACGAAACATACAGAATTACCGTCAGCCATTTTCTCATTTTACTATGCCCCTTCTTCACTCCATACATTTCATCATACTGAAAAAAAAGTGATTATTGAAGCAAAGATCATTGTCGCCGCCGCTTGTCACGGTATAATACACCTATAAGGGATAGAAATCCCCAATATTTAAGGGAGATACCTCAATGAATATACCTGTACGCAAAAGAGTGGCCATGATTGGCATCGGCGATATTGCCCGCAAAGTCTATTTGCCGCTGCTCTCCCGTCATGATCAGGCGGAAGTTGTAGGGGTACTCAGTCATTCACCTGCGACGGTACAACGGGCGGTTCAGACTTATCGTCTTCAGAAGGGGACAACAGAACTGACTGAGCTGTTATCCTGGGATCTTGATGCTGTATTCGTGCATAGCCCTACACCTACACATTATGAACTTGTTACCCGTTGCCTGGAGCATGGGGTGTCCGTATATGTGGACAAGCCGCTGTCTTATCATCTGGAAGAATCCCGGCGGATGGCTGAACTCGCAGAGAACAAAGGTCTGCTGCTGGGTGTCGGCTTCAACCGCCGCTACGCTCCGATGTACATGGCGGCCAAGTCCTGGCTGCAGAAAGCCGGAGGCATTAGCCAGTGCAGCGCAATCAAGCACCGGACGAAGCTGCAGCAGGGAGCAAGCCATGAGACTATTCATGATGATCTGATCCATATGCTGGATCTGCTCCTCTGGCTGTGCGGCGGCGATTATGAATTGCTTCACAGCAGCCTGAAGACAAATGCGGAAGACAGATTGCTGCAGTCGTTAGGGCAGCTGGACTGGAAGAGCGGAGCAACCGGAATATACAGCATGGTGCGTGATGCCGGTGCTGATCTGGAGAAGCTGGAGCTGCACGGAAACGGCAGATCGGTAGAGGTGACAGATATGGAACGGGTAATATTATATGAGCAGGGTTCCCTGCCGCGTACGCAGAATTTCGGCAGTTGGGACACTATACTGGAGCGCAGAGGCTTCAGTGGAGCAGTCAGCCATTACCTGAGTCACATCGCGACACCGGAGCAATGCGGTATTTCCGCCTCAGCCGTACTGCCTAGCCATGAGCTGGCAGCGAAGCTCAGCCGTTGAAATTCAGATTAGCAGCAGAGAGGAGAACAACATGGAGGATCAGGATTACGGCAAGTCAATGGAAGAGAGAATTATTGAAAGCTACAAACGGGATGAGGAAATGATGATTCTTGTTTTTGCCCAGTGGTGTGTGAATAACGGGCTGGACCCGCACGCACTGTATTTGCAGGCATATCCGCAGCAGGAGGGCAATCAGGCGCTCAGCAATGCACTGGCGCTGACTGTATCCGAGGAAGAGGCCGGATTTATCTCCGATGATACCGTACTCGGTGTGCTGTCACTGTATAGTAATGACGACCTTGCCTACGTAGTAACTGAAGCGATTCATCAGCGGGAGCAGAAAGCAGACACAAGGGATTGACAACGGGGATATAATAGTTATGGTTAATGAACTTTTTTTTGGTAAACGATGTTCATTACAGAATAAATGTGGTAAAATTATATATACTAACTAATAGTAAGCTTCACAAGTGAGAGGTGAAAAACAATGGAAGAACATCAACTGACGATGTGCCCGAGATTCGAGACGGCCTTTTCTTTTTTAGGCAAACGTTGGAATGGACTTATTATTCAGACATTGATGAGCGGCCCTAAGCGGTTCAAGGATATTTCCGGACTGATTCCGACAATGAGCGACAAGATGCTGTCCGAGCGTATGAAGGATCTGGAATGTGAAGGCATTCTGGTACGTCATGTGTACCCGGAGACACCTGTGCGCATTGAGTATGAACTAACCACCAAAGGCCGGGCGCTTGAGCCGGTTATGCAGCAAATTCAGTCCTGGGCCGAGAGCTGGGTTGAGTAGTTACGTTTCATATTCCTAATGACAGCCCCTTACCGGTCTCCGGTTTAAGGGGTTTTTGCTTCGGTTCTGCTAAATAAAACTTGCACTGTGTCCAAACCTGTGTAATATAATAGAACAAACTAAAGTTACGGATGTGTGGAAGCGTTGACAAAACTGGGAAAAGCCTAAGGAGGATGTGAATAAGCCAAAGTTAAGGCAAGCAAACTAAGACGATGCTTTCGATGCAAGTTTTGCCGTAGTGGACTCTTATGAAGTAACGCTCACAAAACCAAGCGTATGCTTTCGATGCAAGTTTTGAACGATGCTGATTCAGGGATGTTTAAGCTCACAAAACTTTTAGGAGGCGAGGATCATGACCATCACCTTGTTTTCCCGCGAAATAGCCTATGGAAAAAAGGATGTCGCTGAACTGGAGACTGCTTCAATTAGAGTGCAGCTGATTTATGACAAGGTGTTGTTTATGCTTCATAGCCATCTTCCCGCTTCATTATGGGATGCCTGGATTGGCGTGCCTTATGAGATCATATCCTCTCTATACAAAGGGGACAATGATAGCGGCAGTGTATTTCAGAAGTGGATTCAAAGCCCCTCCGGCTGGAAATGCATCGGTTGTGAACGGCATTGTCTGGAGCCTGTGACAGCTGCGGATAGCGATACCTCCGGCCCGCCGCGCCGCTTCACCTTTCATAACGGCATTAGTCAGAGTATGGTGCTGCAGGCGGTAATCTGGTCGATGTATGAGAATACGCTGCTGCTCCAGCCTTACTTAGGTGAAGAAGCTTTTCTCAGCGAAGATGATTTGGAGCTTATTTCTGTATACTTCGTGCCTACCTATATGACACAGACCCCGTTAATTGAAATGAATAAACAAGCCAAAGAATATAAGGATAAGAATATCAGAGTCTATCAGGAATGGATTTCTGCCCCGGATCTGGTGCTGCAGTGGAATGGAGGTCTGACCGAAGGCAGGTGGATGACTGGAGTGTACGTGGACCATTCGCGGTTTGCCGGTCTTGGGCCCTATTTGAAGGACGCGCAAGGCAAACGGACATATATGCAGGCGACTGTTCAATAAATCATATTATCATACATTGAAGAGTTAAAGGTGGCTTTGAGAATGATTTTAGAGGAAAAACTAGAAGGAAAGTGCTGCTGATTAACTTGTTGAGCTCCTTGATGCGGCAGCACTTTGGGAATGATCGGGAATCCTTAGGAATCCGCCAGGTACTTTTTACGCCTCATCCCGGTTATTCCTTCTTCTGATCCAATAAACCAGACTTAAGATCACCACTCCAACTGCTGCAGATATGATCAGAATTGTGTTTCCGCTTGCACTACCGTCTGGTGTTATCGGGGGTGGACTCACGCGCGCTGCAATAATGATACATACTGCAATCAGAATTGCTAGAAGGATAACGGCTACGCTTCTGCTATTAGCTGTCAGGCCCTCCCGTCCAGGTCCTACATAGGAACCGTTCCAGATCAGACGTACCAAATAGGAGCCGACACCAATCATAAAAATAACATAATTACTCAATGGATACTTGAGCCACTGTATTCCGTAATTATGCAGGCCCATATCCGCCAACAGCAGGAAGGCCAGTAAAATAAATGACTGATTCCCCGCTTTGTTCCGCTTCAACAGTTGTCTTTCGTCCAGGTTAGCTTTGCTCATGCTCAGTTCCCTCCCAAAAAAGTTGATCCAGCGTCTTACCCAGTGTTAGGCAAATATCAATACATAACCTGATGGTGGGATTGTAGTCACCGTTCTCAATCGCAATAATCGTCTGTCTGGTGACTCCCACAGCATCCGCCAGCTGCTTCTGCGACATGTCTTTTGCCGCTCTTGAGGCCTTAAGCCTCAGGTTTTTCCTCATTCCCTCACCTCGTGTAAATTGTAATATATATTTAACATTATGTCTACTATATTATACATGATGGATTTTTTTTAAATCATTCCGTTCAATAAAATTTTATATATCCAGTGCGTACAATCACTAGTCCATCCTCCTGCCGGTGTTAAGGTGTAAAGGTGATCAGCAACTAAAAACCTATACCCATAACATGAGGAGGGGCCACAATGGCGTCCAATCAATTAAACGATATAACAATTCAATCAGGTTTTACCTCTGAAGCAATGGTCAGAGACATCGTCCTGCAGTTCCCTAAGGCTGCGGATTATTTCAAGGCTAAGCGTATTGATTTCTGCTGTGGAGGCGCGAAGCCGCTGGCTGAAGCTGCTGCCGAGAAAGGGCTTGATCCGGAAGCGATGATTCACGATCTGAACAAGCTGCAGGAAGAGCATCCGGTGCTGGAAGAGGATACAGCCTGGAACGAGGCCTCCTCTGAAGAGCTGGTGAATTATATCGTGAACAAGCATCACCGCTACCTGCGTGAAGAGCTTCCGCTAATCAGCCAGAATGTGACCAAAGTCTTCCGCGTGCATGGCGAGGATTCTCCGCATCTGGGTGAGATGCACCGCCTGTTTAATCTTTTACGCGAAGATCTGCTTCAGCATACGGCGAAGGAAGAAGAGAGCGAATTCCCTAAAATGCTGGCCTACACACAGAACCCGACTGAAGAAGGCCTATCGGAGCTGCGCGGCCTGCTGCATAATCTGGAAGCTGAGCATGACGGGGCCGGTGAGATCCTCCGCGAACTCCGCCGGGTAACCAATGATTACACACCGCCTGCGCATGCCTGCACGACTTACCGCCTGACCTATGCACGCCTTGAGGAGCTGGAAGGTATGACCTTTGAGCATGTGCATCTGGAGAACAATATCCTGTTCCTGCGTTATCAATAAAATGTATTGCTACGGAAAGTCCCTTCGGGGACTTTTTTGTTATAAAGAACGTAAGGTTTAGAACAGAAATAATTTGAGAACAGGTCTTCTATGCGGTATCCTTAAAGAGTCAGGGATATTACATAAGAAGGCGGTGCCGTGGAATGTCCACGAAATGGATGGGGCGCTTACTGCTGTGCCTTGTTTTTATAATCACAGCCAGCGGCTGCAGCTCGGTTCTGGGACCGGGAAACACCGGCGGAAGCACAGGACTATCTTTTTCAATTCTGGTGGGTGAACGTGAAATGGCCGGTACCTCCGGCAGACTGCTTAACGAAGCTTATAAAGAAGGTAATTCCTTCATAGAACTGCTGAGAAAGAGCGGGATCGTTACTTTTGCTGCAGACGGCTATAGTATTCTTGAGGTCAATAGGGTTGCGCTTAGTCAGGATATGATGTGGGAAGTACAGGTGAACAGCAAGAAACTTACGGACTGGAACAGTACAATCGAGGCTGGAGCGGCGATTGTCTTCACGGCGCAGCCGGCCGCAGCCGGGGCGTTATTTCAACCGGTTATCCTTACGGTGAACGGCGGGAGTGAACAGCCTGAGCTGACGCATTCGCATGTGCTGTCCTTTACGGAAGATTTGTCAGTGAAGGGACTTATGAAGAACAGCGGGATGATTAAGCTGGCAGAAAATAACAAGACGGTTCTTACCGTAATGGATTACACGCCACTCAGCAGTGAGGAGTGGAAACTGAAGGTTAATGACAAAGCGCTGCTGGGCAATGGTGTGGATATGAAGCTCAGACCGCAGGACAAGCTGGAGATATCACTGGTTCTAAAGTAATTACGATAGCGGAATCCGTTTTAGCGGATACAAGGATTTCTGTGCCGAGTGCGCGGGGTCCTTTTTTTGTGTCTTTTACTTTATGTGAAATGTTTCACATTTAATGTGACTGGAATCACAAATGCCGGGGAATTTTGGGCAGTATAATTTCACTATAAAGCAAGTTTGTGAAGAAATCTGAGTTTTGAAGGAGGGTCCTACCAGTGACAGCGAACAGAGAAAAGTTAGTGCTGATTGGCAATGGCATGGCGGGTGTAGGCACTATTGAGCAGATTTTAAAGCTGGGCGGCGCTTATGATATCACGATCTTCGGCAGTGAGCCGCATCCCAATTACAACCGGATTATGCTGTCCTATGTTCTCGAAGGCAGTAAAACCATTGAAGATATTATCCTGAATGACCGTCAGTGGTATGAGGATAACAATATTACCCTGCATACTGGAACGACTGTCATCCGGATTGATGAACAAACCAGGCAGGTGATTACAGATAACGGACAGGCGGTTCATTACGACAAGGTTATCATTGCTACGGGTTCTAATTCGTTTATATTACCTGTTCCGGGCAGTACAAAGGACGGGGTAGTCGGCTTCCGTGATATCGCAGATTGCGATGCCATGCTGGCCGCAGCGAAGCAATACCGCACGGCAGCTGTAATCGGCGGAGGTCTGCTTGGTCTTGAAGCAGCCAAAGGCCTCGTGAATCTGGGGATGGACGTTACCGTTGTGCATCTGCTCGAGGATTTGATGGAACGGCAGCTGGACCGTACGGCATCTTCTATGCTGCAGGCGGAGCTTGCGCGTCAAGGTGTGAAATTCGCCATGGGCAAGCAGACGGTCGAATTGACTGGAGAAGAGCGGGTTACGGGGCTGCGCTTCAGTGACGGCAGTGAGTTGCCCGCAGAATTTGTGGTAATGGCAGTCGGAATTAAACCTAATGTTCAGCTTGCCAAGGATAGCGGCATCGAGGTTAACCGCGGGATTGTCGTCAATGACTATCTGCAGACCTCCATGGCTAACGTGTATTCTGTCGGTGAATGTACGGAGCACCGGGGGACCTGCTATGGTCTGGTAGCGCCGCTTTTCGAGCAGGGGATGGTACTGGCCAAGCATTTGTCAGGTGTGCAGACTCCGGGATACGAAGGTTCGGTTGTCGCGACGAAGCTCAAGATTTCCGGTGTTGATGTTTTCTCGGCCGGAGAGTTCACCGAAACAGCGGAGCATACCGTCATATCCGCCAAGGATGAGTGGAAGAGAACCTATAAGAAGATTTTGCTCAAAAACAACATTATTGTCGGTGCGGTTCTGTTCGGTGATGTAACGGAATCAGCGAGCCTGCAGAAGCTGGTGAAGCAGGGAACAGAAATGACCGATGAGATCTATGGAGAGGTCATGGGCACAGGCTGCTGCGGCGGAGGCGGAGCCAAGAAAGGTCTATCCGTTGAAGCAATGGCCGATGAAGAAATTGTCTGCGGCTGCAACGGGGTTACCAAAAAGGCGATTGTTGATGCCGTTACGGAGAATGGCTTCACTACAGTGGATGAAATCAAAGCCTGCACCGGAGCGACCCGTTCCTGCGGCGGCTGTAAGCCAGTTGTTGAGCAGATTCTGCAGTTCGTATTAGGGGACAGCTTCCAGCAAAGCGTCAAGCAGGGGATCTGCAGCTGCACCCCGCTTAGCCGGGATGAGATTGTAGCCGAAATTACGGCTAAAGGGCTCAAAACCACCAAAGAAGTTATGCATGTGCTGGACTGGAAGCAGCCGGAAGGCTGTTCTAAATGCCGTCCTGCTGTGAACTATTATCTGGGTATGATCTATCCGGACACCCATGAGGACGAGAAGGAATCGCGCTTCGTTAATGAACGGATGAGCGCCAATATTCAGAAGGACGGAACTTATACGGTTATTCCGCGGATGTACGGAGGGGTTACCACTCCCGAGGATTTGAAACGGATTGCCGATGTTTCCCTGAAATATGATGTGAAGGTTGTGAAGGTGACCGGCGGGCAACGTCTGGATCTGATCGGTGTCAAAAAAGAGGATGTACCGAAGGTGTGGGAGGAGCTGGATATGCCGTCCGGCTATGGCTATGCGAAATCCCTGCGCACTGTGAAGACCTGTGTAGGTTCGCAGTTCTGCCGCTTTGGCACACAGGATTCCATGGGCATGGGCGCTATGCTTGAGCGCAAGTATGAGCGCCTGGATATGCCGGCCAAGTTCAAAATGGCGGTTAACGGCTGTCCGCGTAACTGTGCAGAATCCTGCACGAAGGATATCGGCATTGTCGGCAATGACGGAGGCTGGGAAGTCTTTATCGGCGGAAACGGCGGCATTAAGCCACGGATCGCTGATGCTTTCTGCAAGGTAAGAACCGATGAAGAGCTGGTCGAGGTCTGCTCCGCCGTAATGCAGTATTACCGTGAAACCGGCAATTACCTGGAGAGAACTTCAGAATGGGTAGAACGTATGGGCCTTGAGCATATCCAGACCGTTATTCTGGGCAGTGATGACAACCGGAAAGAACTCGCTGCACGGATTGACTTCGCCCTGGCACAAGTCAGTGATCCATGGAAAAAGATGCTGGATGACAACGGTACCCGCACAGCACTGTTCGAACAGACACGGGTCTAGCCTGAAGGGAGAGGGAGAGAAAATTATGGAACTCAGTAATCGAGAGTATGCAGTAGGAGCCGCAGACGATTTCATGCTGCAGATTGGCCGGGTAGTAAATGCAGGAGAGGTGGAGTTAGCTATATTCCGCACATCGGATGGCACTTTCTATGCCGTGGAGAACCACAGTCCCCACCCCAAGGGCGGTCCGCTCGCTGAGGGAATTGTATCCGGCTATTATCTGTATGACCCGCTTCATGACTGGAAAATCGATCTGCGGACCGGAGAAGTTCAGGCTCCGGACCGCGGTCAGGCAGTAGTCCATCCGGTTGTTGTGGAGGACGGAGTCGTCAAGGTTAGTCTGCCTGCGGCAGTGGCAAGGCTATAAATTAAAAGAAGAGCAGGTGTAGATATGTTTACGCAGAGCGTAGAGAATATCGTTGAGACAGCCGTAGGCAAACGCGACAAAATGAATGAGAGCCTGCCCAAATATTTCTTGGCGGCACTCCTGGCAGGAGCTTATGTAGGTATTGGTATTATTCTGATCTTCTCGCTGGGGGCGCCGCTGGCAGCGATCAAGTCACCGTTCCAGCCGCTGATTATGGGCGCCTCCTTCGGGATTGCCTTGACCCTGGTTGTATTCGCTGGCTCGGAGCTGTTCACAGGAAATAATATGTTCTTCACGGTAAGCACGCTTGCCGGGAGAACTACGGTCTGGGATACCGTGAAGAACTGGGTCCTGGTATTCCTCGGCAATGTAGCCGGTGCAGTGGTTCTTGCCCTGCTGATTCAGGGATCGGGTCTCTTTAAGGCAGCGCCTGCCGAGCATCTGATCTTCGCGGCAGCAGCCAAGAAGATGAGCCTGCCGTTCTCGGAGCTGTTCTTCCGCGGTATTCTCTGTAACTGGCTGGTCTGCCTGGCGCTGTGGATGTCCTCCCGCGCTAAGAGTGAAGCGGCGAAGCTGGTGCTGATCTGGTGGTGCCTGTTCGCCTTCATCGCGAGCGGCTACGAACACAGTGTAGCGAACATGACGCTGCTCAGCGTGGCAGTGCTGCTGCCGAATCATCCCGAGACCGTGAGCATTGCCGGCTGGCTGCATAACATGATTCCTGTTACGCTAGGCAATATCATCGGCGGCGGTGTATTCGTCGGCATGGCATACTGGCTGATCTCACCTGTGCGTAGTCCCCGTAAAGTATCAACTGCCATGCAGACTAAGAAAATAAGTTAATTTGGAAGCCCCGCAGTTTAATTACTGCGGGACTTTTTTGTCACTGAAAGGAAGCATCTATCTGTGGTAAGCTGTTAGGACTCGAATCAGGGAGTGGACAGTCATGAAGAGCTTTAACCATTTTGGCGTATATGGAATTTTCCAGCGTGACGGCAAGCTGCTGGTAATTCATAAGGGAAGAGGGCCATACACCGGAAGATACGATCTGCCTGGCGGAAGACTCGAAGAGAACGAATCACTACTTGACGGCCTGGTCAGAGAATTCATGGAAGAGACCGGATTTGCAGTCAAGGTAGAACGAAACCTGGGCATATTCGATTTTTTTGTCCGTTATCAGGAGGAAGACTTCACGCATATGCATCATTTGGCAGCGTTGTACCAGGTTGAATTGGACGGGGAGCAGACGCCAGCAGCTATTTCAGCTTTTGCGGAACAGGATTCGAGCGGAATGGAATGGGTGGAATTAGCCCGGATCACGCTGGATTCGGCTTCACCGGCAGCTGTACTGGCAGCGAAGTGGCTTAGCGGTGATGAGCTGACTATGGGGACGGAATACTATGATTCTTGGGAAATAAAGACCTTGTAGAATTGCTGGCAGCGCGGGAATCTCTTCAGCAGACAAGAAAAAAAGACGCCGGACAGGGCGCCTTCGACCACTCTATTAATTTATTGGGTCATATATGTTTCATTGAGGTGAATAGAGGGTATTATTATTAGGAATTAAATTCGGCAAATTTCATTAGGGCATAATTCACAGTGGCAGATGTCCTGAAGCATCGACAGATCCTTGATGACAATCATGCCGTTCTCATACTCTACAGCGTCTTTTTTACGCAGATCGCTCAGCATACGGTTAACACTTTCGCGGGTAGCGCCAATCATGTTGGACAGATCTGTATGCGTAATTTTTTTATTGATCAGAATGCTGTCGCCGGTCTTCTCTCCATAGGTGTTGCCCAGACGGATCAGCGTAGAGCAGAGTGCACCCGGTTTGCCGTACATCATCAGGTCGCGGAATTTCGTCTGCGTGAGACGGTGATGAATCCCCATCCATTTCATGAAGTCAATCGCGAAATCACAGTGCTGGCAGATCAGAATCTCCAGATCCTTCTGCTCGATGACGCCGACTTCACTTTCTTCAATTACTTCGGCAGTGAAGCTATGCTTCGTGCTGAAGAAGGGGTCTGCCTGACCAACCATGTCACCGGCCTGATACATATACAGGATTAGCTCCTTGCCTTCGTCAGTTGATTTGGTTAGTTTCACACGTCCACGTTTGATATAAAACAATTTATCCGAATAGTCGCCTTCCCAGAATAGGTGAGAGCCTTCAGGGACCATGCGCTCCTTCATTGTGACCAATAGCCGGTTAAAGTTCTGTTCGGAGAAACAGTTTGTATTGCCGCGGGCTTCGATAACATTATAATGTTCCTTTATCATAATCGACATCCCCTTTATTCCCTCAGTTTTTCAGTAAATTTTAAATTAATTATACATGTAAATTCCTCTTTATGGGTAAAAATTTTCGCGAAAAAGTGTCGAATTTTTTACATTGTGATAATTTTCACTTCATTTGTGTGAGATATGATATGTTTTCGCACCAAAAGTGGGGTCCATAACCTGTATTACAGGATATTATAGCAGCTGTCTCCTATTCTTGATAGATCCTGGGAGCTTGCGGCTTTTTTTGTTTTTACAGATAAAGCACTGAATTGTTTAAAATATTATACCCCACACTGCAGGATTTCCCCATTTCCGTAAAAATGCACATAACTCCGTTATAAGCAGACCTTGGTCCTGAAGGTGCTTAGAGATACTCTGGAACTGAACGTCCGTACCTCCGTGGACAACTGCGGGAAGGGCGGAACATTCCCCTAGAGAAGGAGAAATCAAATATGGCAAAAGTGGCGGACAAATATCTGAAGGTCGATCCGTGGGCGATTATAGAAGAGGGCTTTGATCCGGAGCGTAACCGGACCTCAGAATCGATTTTTTCACTGGGCAATGAGTATATGGGCGTGCGGGGGTATGCCGAAGAAGGGTACAGCGGAGATTCACTGCCTGGCAGCTACTTGAATGGGCTAAACGAGCAGATGGATGTCGGCAACCATTATAAGGGCATTATCCGGACACTCCGTTATATGGTGAATGCGGTGGACTGGCTGTATACCCGGATATCCGTTGATGGCTTACAGCTCGATCTGGCTCATAGCAAGGTTACGAATTACTCCCGAAGACTGGATTTCCGTACCGGGACATACCGGAGGGAATTCATCTGGCATCTGCCGGACGGCAAACAGCTGCAGATCAGCTTCACGCGCCTGGTAAGTATGACAATGTCTCACCTGGGTCTGCAGCAGATCACCTTTGAGCCGCTTAACTTCACGGGGTGTGTAGATATCTGTACTGGCCTTGATTTCAACATGATCCACGAAGAACACGGCCAGAGCATGTGGAAGCAGCTGCGCAGCGGAGACGAAGGGGCTGTTACAGCTATCCTGGGAAGTACGCTGACAACCGGGAACAAGCTGTTCTCCGGGTTTATACTTCAGTCCTCCCAGCCTTTAAATACAGAGCTTCTGGAGCGCGACCGGTTCATCGGACGGAAATTCTCGCTTGAACTGTCTCAAGGAGCGCCGGCTTCCTTCACCAAGCTCGTCGTGAATGCGGCGGACAACAAAGCCTTCCGTACGGCGGATAGCCTCTGGGCTGAAGGTATGGAGCTTGCAGCAGGGGTAAGCGGGCTGGAAGAGCAACAGGTGTTTGCTGACCAAGCCTCTTACTGGAGTGGTATCTGGGCAACCAGCGATATCACTATTGAAGGCGATCCCGAGAACCAGCAGGGAATCCGGTTCTGCATTTTCCAGCTGTATCAGACCTATCATGGAGATCATCCGGGCTATAATATCGGTGCCAAAGGGCTCACGGGTGAAGCATACCGCGGTCTGGCCTTCTGGGATACGGAATCCTACTGTCTGCCGTTCTATTTGTTCAATAATCCGAAGGCTGCCCGCAGCCTGCTGGAGTTCCGCTATAAGACACTGCCGGAAGCCATGCAGCGCGGGAAGGATGTGGATTGCGAAGGCGCTTTTTATCCCATTGCCACGATTGACGGGACTGAGAGCTGTGATCTGTGGCAGCACTCTAACCTTCAGCTGCATGTGGGAACAGCCGTTTCCTACGGCATCTGGCATTATGTGAAGAATACAGGTGACCGGGAATTCCTCTACAGCAAAGGTGCTGAGATGCTGATTCAGATCAGCCGCTTCTATGCGACCCGCGGCCAGTGGGGTCAGCGCAGCGGAGAATACGGTTATTTCGGCGTAATGGGACCTGACGAATTTCAGCTGATGGTCAACAACAACTGCTATATCAATCTGATGGCTAAGAAATTATTTGAATTCACGCTCGAAACCATTGCCGAGATGAAGGTGAAGACACCTGAAGCATATGCAGACGTTGTTGCCAAAACAGAGCTCCGCGAAGAGGAATTGGCCGATTGGGACAACAAACGCGAGCATATGAAGATTCTGCTGGATACAGAGAGTGGGGTGTATGAGGAGCATGACGGATTCTTTGATATGCCTCATATCGATATTCACTCGATTCCGGTGACCGAATTCCCGCTCTACTCGAATTGGTCGTATGACCGCCTGTACCGCTATGACATGATCAAGCAGCCGGATGTGCTGATGTTCATGTTCTTATATAACGGACAGTTCTCCAGAGAAGCCAAGCTTGCGAATTATGAATACTACGAATCCAGATGTATCCATGAATCCTCACTCTCGCCGTCCATTCATTCCATTCTGGCCAGTGAAGTCGGCAAACATGAGGAAGCTTATCATTTCTTCGAGTTCGCTACCCGGCTGGATCTGGATAACTACAATCGCAATACCAGAGAAGGATTGCATACAACTTCGATTGCAGCAGCCTGGATGAACATTGTGTACGGCTTCGGCGGCATGCGTTCTGATGGTGCCCGTCTGTCCTTCCAGCCTACACTGCCGCAGCGCTGGACCTCCTATAGCTTCCAGGTGAGGTATGAGGGCGTGCTGCTCGGAATTATTGTGAACAAAGATTCGGTCAGCTTCAGAGCGATAGAGGGTGGAAGCACTGAGGTTACTATTTATGGTCAGCCGGTTCTAGTGGATACTGCAGGTACGAGGCTTCCGCTCGGTGAAGGGATGATGGCATAATGAACTGGACCGTAAGCGAACGCAGCTTCGAACCTGGCAGGATTACGACCAATGGGAATAAATATATGACCGGTAACGGGTATATGGGCTTCCGGGGTGTGCTCGAGGAGTTCGGCAAGGAGCAGCTCACGGCTGTTACCTTGGCCGGGGTATACGACAGAGCGGGAGACAAATGGCGCGAGCCGGTGAATGCCCCGAACGGTATGTTCACTGTGATCAGCTGTGACGGGAAAGTGCTTAGCGTTCTGGAGACGGAGCCGCTGGCTCATATACAGAGCCTGGAACTCCGCGCAGCAGTTCACCGGCGGGAGACGGTGTTCAGTATCCGGGACGGCGGACAGGTGACCCTCACTGCTGAGCGGTTCGTCAGCATGGATCAGCTGCATGTGCTGGCCGGTAAATGGACAATTCATAGTACTGTGGATTGCCGGATAGAGATAAAGACAGGGATTGACGGTGCGGTCTGGGATATCAATGGCCCCCATCTGTTTGAGCAGCGGAATCAGCTGAAGGAGGGCGTGCTCCTGGCAACGGCTGTTACTGGTGAATTACAGCTGCCGGTGGCGGTTGCTGAGCAGACGGATTTCGCATTTGCAGAGCAGCTTATCCATGGGGGGGCAGCGCTCCGGACGGTTTCTTTTGACGCCAAGGCTGGAGAGACTTATGAATGGTACAAATATGTGGCCGTGTTCACCGGGCTGGACATGGAGGAGGAACCTGCTGAACAGGCGGTACGAACAGTCAAAGCTGCGGCTGCGGCAGGTTATGCAGAGCTGCTGGCAGCCCATTGCCGGAAATGGGAAGAGCGATGGTTAAGCAGCGATGTGGTGATCGAAGGAGATGATGATGCGCAGTTCGCTCTCCGGTACAGCATTTATCAGCTGCTGATTATTGCGCCAACGTTGTCTGAGAAAGTATCCATTCCTGCTCGCGGCCTATCCGGCCAAGTCTATAAAGGGGCTGTGTTCTGGGACACGGAAATGTTCATGCTGCCGTTCTTCCTGCATAGTGATCCCGGCATTGCCCGCAATCTGATGATGTACCGCATTCATACACTGGACGGTGCCCGCCGTAAGGCAGCTGAGTATGGGTATCTGGGTGCTTTTTATGCCTGGGAGAGCCAGGATTCGGGAGATGATGCCTGCACACTGTTCAATGTGAATGATGTGTTTACCGGACGGCCAATGCGGACCTATTTCCGGGATAAGCAAGTGCATATCAGCGCAGATGTCGTGCACGGGATCTGGCAGTATATCCAGTTCACCGGAGATGACAGTATGCTTGCCGATGGCGGCGCTGAGGTCATCTGGGAATGTGCGCGCTTCTTGTACTCGTATGCTTATTATAATCCGGTGAAGAAACGTTATGAGATTCTGGATGTTACCGGACCGGATGAATATCATGAGCGGGTCAACAATAATGCGTTCACCAATGCTCTTGTGCAGGAGACACTGGAAATTGCACTGCGGACAGCGGGTCTGCTGCAGGACAAATACCCTGCTGTGTATGCGGAGTTGGCAGGGCAGTTTGCTGAGGGGCCGTTCCTGGCTGAGTTCACAGATATGCTGGAGCATTTCTATGTTCCGCAGCCGGACCCGGACACCCTGGTTATTGAACAGTTCGACCGCTATCTGAAGCTGGAAGAGGTTACGCTGGCTGAGCTGAAGTCGCGGGTAATCAACAAAAATGAGTACTTAGGCGGAGGCAACGGGCTGGCTACCACCTCAAGAATACTGAAGCAGGCCGATGTCGTGCTGATGCTGAACCTGTTCAAGGGCAAATTCAGTAAGGAAGTGAAGCGGGCCAACTGGGAATTCTATGAGCCTCGAACCGAGCATGGTTCCAGCCTTAGTCCGTGCATCTACGCACTTGTCGCTGCCGATATCGGCTTGCCTGACTGGGGATATCCGTACTTTATGCGTACAGCCACTGTAGATCTCACCGGAGAATCGAAGCAGTATGTCGGCGATCTTTATATCGGCGGAACCCATCCGGCTGCGAACGGCGGCGCATGGATGGCAGCGGTGCTCGGCTTCGCAGGTCTGCAGTTTGATGGCGTGACCGCTGTGGTGAATCCGGCGCTGCCTAAGGAGTGGAACGCTGTGGAGCTGCCGGTTGTGCTGCGCGGAAGTAGCTTCCGGCTGCAGATCAGCCGGGAAGAGATCACCGTTACCGCAGCGCCGGACAACAGCGAAGCTGTAGCATTCGCCAGCTTCTGCGGCGAACCGGAGCTGTGCCGTCCGGGTATACAGCTGCGGCTGCGGGCCCAAGGTAAAGCGCAAGGGGCTGCAGAGGAGAATGCGGACTCCGGAGTCACGACAATTCGGCAACATTAGAATTAGATATGTAATTTAAGCTGGTAATTAAGACTTTTTAGACTCTTAAGTAAACACTGTACAGGCCTAATTGTTGTATGTACTGCAACTTGAAAACATAATAACTGCCCGTTCAGGCCGATTGTTGTATGAAATACAAGAATTATCCCGTTAAGTCGCTTGGTGGAGGATAAATGCTGCCTTTCATACAACAATCTTGTAATTATGGCCGATTTCATGAGGGGAATGTTGTATGCTGGGCAGGAATTAGATAATTTACCGGACCTTCACTACAAAATAATCAAGCAAACAAGAAGCGATAAGGAGGACATATAACAGATGCTGGAGCAAATGAAAGGTGCAATTTTTGATCTGGACGGCGTAATTGTAGATACGGCCAAATATCACTATCTTGCGTGGCGCTCGCTGGCAGAAGAGCTTGGATTCCAGTTCACGGTAGAGCATAATGAACGGCTCAAGGGTGTAAGCCGGATGAGATCACTGGATATCCTGCTGGAGATTGGCGGGCTGGAATTCAGTGAAGCGGAGAAGCTTGTCATGGCAGATAAGAAAAACCGCCTTTACATGGAATACATCTCCGTACTGGATGAATCGGAGCTGCTGCCTGGTGTCAAGGCATACCTCAGCGGTCTTAGAATGCGCGGTGTAGGGGTTGCCCTCGGTTCAGCCAGTAAGAATGCCGTATTTATACTGGATAAGCTGAATATTGCAGGGCTGTTCGATGCCGTTGTTGACGGCAATAAGGTATCCAGGGCAAAGCCGGACCCGGAAGTGTTTCAGACTGCATGCCGGGAACTGGGCCTGCAGCCGCAGGACTGCGTGGTATTCGAGGATGCCGAGGCCGGTGTAGCCGCCGGGAAAGCTGCGGGAATGCAGGTCGTTGGCATCGGGAAACGGGATGTGCTGAAGGAGGCAGATCTGGTAGTATCCGGATTGCATGAACTGTAAGACCTTGATAGAATTGCCTAGAGGAACTTATTTCCTCTATTACTTATTCTATTATAGAAGGAAAGCTTGAGGGATGAAGATGGAAACGTTATTGCTATGGCCTGAAGGTGCGCCTGGAGCGCTGGGAACCAGTGATGAGGACCGGCCCGCGATTACACCTTATCTAGTTGAAGGCAAGCAGAATGCCGCTGTTGTGATTTGTCCGGGAGGCGGCTATGCGATGCGTGCCGATCACGAGGGAGGGCCGGTTGCTGAATGGTTGAATACACTCGGGATTTCAGCGTTTGTGCTGCGCTACCGTGTTGCACCTTATAAATACCCGAGTGCGCTGCAGGATGCGCAAAGAGCACTGCGGACGATCCGCTTCCGGGCGGATGAATTCGGAATTGACCCGGACCGTCTCGGCATTCTGGGCTTCTCTGCCGGCGGACATCTGGCTTCGACGGCCGGGGTGTTATATGATCTGGGAAATCCCGATCATCCGGAGCCGCTGGAGAGGCTGTCAAGCCGTCCGGACCGCCTGATTCTGTGCTATCCGGTCATCTCGATGACCGAAGGGGTAACACATCAGGGCTCGAAGTCCAACCTGCTGGGGGATAGTCCCGGTGAGCAATTGACTCAGCGGCTAAGCAGCGAGCAGCAGGTGACTGCGGGGACTCCGCCAACGTTCCTCTGGCATACCTCGGATGACGCTTCCGTTCCGCTTGAGAACAGCCTGCTGTTCGCAGGAGCACTGAGCCGCCATCAAATTCCGTTCGATCTTCACATTTATGCACATGGCGTACATGGGATTGGGCTTGGCACCGAAGAACCGCATACCCGGACCTGGACAGATGCCTGCGCCTCCTGGCTGCAATTGAACGGTTACACCAGAGCATGAGCTTCTGCTGCTATGTCCGCGCCCAAAGGAGGTACATATAATGAAGCTTAGATTTTCACATGTGCATACAGCGGAAGAAACCGCTGAGGTTGCCCGATTGGCGGCAGAAATATGGCGCGAATATTATATCTCCATTATTACCGCCGAGCAGATCGATTATATGCTTGGAAAGTTCCAATCGGTTCCGGCGATTACGCATCAGATCCATCATCAGGGTTATGAATATTACTTAATCCATAACGGTGAAGGCTCCACAGCCGGTTATATGTCGGCCAGACAAGAGGAAGGAAAGCTCTTCTTGAGCAAGTTTTATATAGGCAAGGAGTACAGGGGGCGCAGCTATGCCAGCCAGGCGTTGGCCTTCCTGGAGAATCTGTGCCAAGACAGAAACCTGACTCATATTTGGCTAACGGTCAATCGTGATAATGAATCCAGTATTGCAGTCTATAAGAGAAAAGGCTTTCGGACCCTAAGGGAACAAATTGCGGATATCGGGAATGGATTCGTCATGGATGATTTTATTATGGAAAAAGAAATTCCGGTCCCCTGAGAGAGGAACGGTATATTTATGAACAAGGATTCTTCCTATAATCAATCGGTGACCTATTGGAAACAATATCAAAAGTTTTTCCCTGATGACATGCAGATCAATGAAAATCACTTACCCACAGAAGAGTGGATGACATGGAACAATGCTCATATTCACCTGGATCGTATGCCTGTTCCTGATGCACAATTGAAAATTATTTTCATTCATGGAGCTGGCGGCAATGGCAGGTTGTTGGCTCCTTATGCACGAATGCTGCAAACCTACGGTTATGAAGTAGTGTCGCCGGATCTGCCGCCTTATGGTCTAAGCTATACCGATTCAGCGGAATCATTGGATTATCAGCTCTGGATTGACATCCTTAATGAATTGATCGAACAGGAGCTGAAACGGGACGGCAAGCCTATCATTCTGCTGGGCTCCAGTATTGGAGGCATGTTAGCTTATCACACTGCTGTACAAAGTAAACGGGTCAAAGGGTTAATTGCAACAACATTTGTGGATACGAGTGATTCAAAAGTTCGTGATCAGTTAGCTCCTAACAAACTCATTAGCCGGTTAGGGGGATGGTGTATGAATCAATTCCCTTCCCTATTAGACTCCTTGCAGATCTCTGTGAATAAAGTATCCCGGATGAAATGGATCACGAACAACGCTGAACTGACCAGACTCATTATGAATGATTGCCTTGCGGCAGGCACATCTATTCCCTTACGCTTACTAAGAACGTTCTTAAATATGAAACCTGTGATTAAACCTGAGAACTTTGAGGTTTGCCCGGTATTGCTCGTTCATCCTCAATTAGACCCTATGACTCCTTACCGCTTCAGTAAACCGTTTTACGATAATCTCAAAAGCAGAAAAGAGTATGTGATTTTAGAGGGCGCGGGTCATTTTCCGATTGAACAACGGGGGCTGGAGCAGATGATTGTTGCTGTGCTTGCTTTTTTGAGAACGATAGAGAACGAACTCGAGAGAGAATAATTGTGATAAAAACCAGTCTGGCACGGTAGCTTCGTGTTATGGCTGGTTTTTGTTTAAATATAATAATGGTGAAACTCCATACAAATGAACATAAAGAACTTTGAAATAAACCTATGTAAGCGTTTGTAGGTTTGTTATATTATTGAAACTGGAGGTGTATCCAGATGTTGTCGATGCTTATTAAACCCATCGTGAAGCTGAACGTCAAGCAGCAGCTGATTCTGCTGTTCCTGATTATGATCTCGCCCATCCTGATTCTGAACAGCTACGGCAACTATAAGGCGGAAGAGATTCTCAAGCGCCATGTGACCAATGCCTATGTGGAGCTGAACAAGCAGAATTTCGCCATCATTAACAGAGATATTGATACGGTTAACAAAATTACGACGACCGTCATCCAGAATCCGATCCTGCAGCAGCTGAATATGAGCGGGGATGATCCGGTGCTTGAACGCGTCGAACGGTACGAAACCATTGAGAAGCTACTGGGCAGCTACTCCCAGGGAGCCGAGCGGGGCGACGGGATCTATTACTCGCTGTATGTGTATGACCCGGATAACTATTACTTTTTCGCTCCCAATTTCCCGCAGGTGAAGAAGGCGGGGGTTTATTTTTTCTCCAAGGGTGAAATGCCTTATTGGTTCGAGCAGGTGGTGCAGCAGAAGGGCCACGGTTATCTGATGTTCACCGAGAAGCTGAGCCCGCAGGCCGAGGATCTGAAGACGCTCACTTATGTCAGGGCAGTTAATAATATCTATAGAGGTGTAGGCACGATCGGCGTGCTGGTCGTGACCAAGATGGAATCGAAGATCGGAGAGTCGCTGAAATCCATCTCCCTGCCGGACGGGGAAATTTATCTGACCGACATGAGTAACCGTGTGCTTGCCTCTACTACGAATTCAACGGGGGAAGTTATTGCTCTGCCTGAGGGTTCTGAAGCCGGTGACCCGGAGGGGACTGAGGATATCATCACGGATGACTTCATATATGTAGTCAACAACAATCACGCCTTCGAGCAGAAGCTGGTGTATAAGGTTCCGGTCAAGGCGCTGCTGCAGCAGCAGAACGAAATGAAACGTGTCATTCAATACATAACCGTTGCTTACGCGCTGTTTGGGCTGATCATTATCACGTATTTTTGGCGTTCACTGATGACTCCTTTGCAGAAGCTGGCTTTTTTTGTGCGCAAGTATGAGCCGGGCAACCGCGTTCCCGAGACTCCCCGGAGAGGCAGCAACGATGAGGTCAGTGTGCTGATTGCTTCCACCTATGATATGGCCCGCAGGCTCAACAGCCTGATCATGTACAAATACCAGATGGAGATCAAGCAGAAGGAATCCCAGCTGCAGCTGCTCTATCAGCAGATCAATCCGCATTTACTGTACAACACCCTGGAGAGTATTTATTGGAAAAGCTCGCTGGAGGGCAATCTGGAATCCGCCGAAATGATCAAGGAATTATCCAAGCTGATGAAGATCAGCTTAAGCCGGGGCCGGGAGCTGATCACGCTCGAAGAGGAGCTGGAGCACGCCAGTGCCTACATCAAGCTGCAGCAGCACCGGTATGACTATGTGTTCGCCGTCATCTGGAACATTGCCCCTGAAACCAAAAGCAATCTGATTCCCAAGATCACCCTGCAGCCGTTAATCGAAAATGCCATTATTCACGGGGTCAAAAATATGGATGAGGACGGCGAAATCATCATCACCTCCGTTCTGCAGAATGACAGGATTCTGATTACCATTGAGGATAACGGCTATAAGCAGGTCGATTACAAGGCAATTGACCATGTACTGAATGATGACAGCCTGAGCCCGGTCGGCGGCTACGGCATACGCAATATCAATCAGCGGGTGCATTTGCATTTCGGCCCGGATTACGGCATCAGCTATGGGCCGCGAGCCGGCGGAGGAACCGTGGTGACAGTGACGCTTCCGAAATCAGAGACTATAGAGTAGAGGAGAGAACAAGGTGTTCAATATACTGGTTGTTGATGATGAGCCGCTTATTTGTAAAGGGCTAAGCAGTCTGCTGGCCGCTTCAGGCCTTGATATTGACCATATTTATACCGCGAACAGCGGATTTGAGGCACTGGATTGTATCCGGATGGAAGAGATTGATCTGCTCGTTACGGATATTCAGATGGGAGCGATGAGCGGCATCGAACTGATGCAGCATGCCAAAATGGCCAAACCATGGGTGCAGACGATCGTAATCTCTGCGCATGAGACCTTTCAGTATGCCCAGATGGCCGTCCGGCTGGGAGCTAAGGATTATCTGATCAAGCCGCTGAACAGTGAGCAATTCCTTGATTCGGTGCGCAGTGTAGTCCTCAAGATGGATAAGCCGTCACCGGAGCTGGCCACCTACATGGACGGGATTAGTGAAAGCTTCCGCCTGGAGGAGCCTCTCCCGGAGTACAGCGAACTGCTGAATACGCTGCTTGCCGAAACCGCTTCAGTGCTGGGGAAGGAGGAAGAGCTGCGTAAGCTGGATGAGCTGAAGCTGCAGGGGCCGTTTTTTGCCGTCATCAAAATCAAGCTCCCCTTGCCGGAAGAACGGCGTGAGCAGAAATATACTTCCCGGGACCGCAGTCTGCTGCGTTATGCCGCCCTGAACATTGCCAAGGAGCTGCTCGATCAGGAGTGGAATTCTACAGCCTTCTATTCACCGGACCAGGAGATTACAGTGATTATCCAGTGGGATGAGAGGAGCTACGAGGAATCGGCAACCGGTCAGGTAGGACGGCTTGATGTGCTCGGGCGCAGTCTGCATTTCAATATCCACCGCTATCTGCATCTGAATGCTGTAATCGGCATCAGCCAGATTCTCAAAGGAATCAGCTTCATGGATGTGCTGAACCGCCAGGCCTCGAAGGCCATTCTATGGAACAAAGAGCATGCTGACCACTATGTGTTCTACTATGGCGATTTCAACTGGAACAACTATGCCGCTGATCCGTCACCCGAGGAGCTGCATACGCACAGCAATCTGATTGTGCAGAAGGCCAAGGAGTATATTGACGGGAATTACGCCCAGAAGGGCTTAACGATCCATGAGGTTGCCAAGAAGAACCATGTCAGCCCCAACTATCTGAGTTACCTGTTCAAGAAAAATACAGGCCATAACCTGTGGGAATATGTGATCAAGCTGCGGATGGAGGACAGCCGGGAGATGATTCTGAATACCGATCTGCGCCGGTATGAGATTGCTGAGCGGGTGGGGTATGAGTCGCCGGAGCATTTCAGCAAGATTTTCAAAAAATACTACGGAATCAGCCCCAGTGAACTGAAGAAGTAAGAACGCTTACGATTGCCATAGATATAGACATGTTCAGCCTCCCCCTCATTTTCTACAATTAAGGTAGGAAGCACTTTGCGAAAGTGCTGAAAGACGAAAGGAATGAGGGAGCCAGAATGAACCAGTCTGCTGCGTTACATGATCACCTGCCAGCGGAGCTCGAGAGCAAGCCGTACAAACAGAACCGCTGGAAAAAGAATTTTTGGGGCTTTATGTTCCTCGTCCCCGCGATCATCATCTTCATTATGTTTATGTGGGTGCCCATTTTCAAAGGATTCCTGTACAGCTTCTACACGGTGGATTTCGTCAAAGGAAATACATTCGTAGGCATGGACAATTATGCCAGAGCGCTTACGGACCCGGATGTGCTGACCGCTGTGAAAAACACGCTTTACTACATGCTGCTCTGCCTTGTGATCGGCTTCTGGGTACCGATTGCTTTTGCGATTGCGATCTCCGAGCTGAGAAAATTCGGCGGATTCGTACGCGTAGCGGCGTATTTGCCTTATGTAATGCCTGCGGTTGTCTTGTACGGACTATGGAGATGGCTGTATGATCCCGTCGGACCGATTAATGCCCTGATTGGCAGCACGGGGGCAGATCAGATCGCTTTCCTGACGGATACCAGGTGGTCGATGATCTCGCTTGTCTTCATGGAGACCTGGCAGCAGTTCGGCTCGGGGATGCTGATCTATCTCGCTGCGGTGCTCAGTATTCCCCGGGACTGGTATGAGGCTGCTGAGATTGATGGAGCCGGAGTCTGGGCCCGCATCCGCCATATTACCCTGCCATCGCTGCGCAATCTGATTCTGCTCATGCTGATTCTGCAGATCATTGCTACCTCTCAAGGCTACCAGTCGCAGATGGCCCTTCTTGACGGAGGACCGAACAATGCTACGCTGACCTATGCGCTGCTCATTGTGAAATATGCTTTTACAAGACTGGATTATGGTACGGCGACTGCGCTGGGGATGCTGATGTTTGTAATTCTGGGCGGTTTGGGCATTTTACAGTTCAAGCTTAACAAGGAGGACAACTAGGATGAAGAGCGCAGACAGAGGGATTCTCTCCGAACATGATCTTAAGAAGACCGGCAACAAAATCGTATACGGAATCATGGTGTTTTTCATTCTTTTAATGATTTTCAGCATGCTGTATCCTATATTGATGACCATGTTCAACGGACTTAAGTCCAACGTGGAGGTTAACTCATTCCCGCCGCATTTTTTTCCGCAGGAGTGGCATTTCAGCAACCTTAAGGATGCGCTGGATTATATCAATCTGCCGATGTTCCTGCGGAACACGCTGTACATCTTTGTCGGGAACATGGTAGCTACCCTGGTTATACTGGGCCTGGCGTCCTTCAGCATCTCACGGATGAATGTGCCTTACCGCAAGGCCTTCTACTTCTTCTTCCTGATGACGCTGTTTATTCCGGCCACGAGCTATATGATCCCGAACTTTGTCAATCTCAAGGAACTCGGGCTGCTGAACCAGTATGCGGCTTTCTGGCTGCCGGCTGGTGCGAATACCTTCTTCTTCCTGCTGCTTAAGAACTTCTTCGACGGGATTCATCCGGAGATTCTTGAAGCCGCACGGATTGACGGGGCCTCGGAGCCGAGAAGCTTCTTCACCATTGCCGTTCCGCTGTCGATTCCGATTTTTGCGACACTGGCAATCTTTATCTTCTCCACAGCCTGGAACGACTGGTTCTGGCCGTCGCTAGTCATGCACAGTGAGGATAAGTACACACTCGCCACAGCGATCTACAAATACGTTATTAATGTAAAAGCACTGAATACGAACATCAAATTTGCCATTCTGTTCCTTGTGTCTTTACCGCCGATCCTGGTCTTCCTGATCTTCCAGAAGTTCATTATGCGCGGTGTTTCGTTGTCGGCTGTTAAAGGGTGATCAGAATTATGCTGCAGGAGGATATGGATCGTAAACCTGCACATGAAAGGAATATAAATACACCTCGTTTGTAAACGGTTTCTCTTTTATGATGAATTTGTAAGCTAATTATGAATTGAAAAGGGGAGTTTCAATGCGTAAATTTTCCAGCGTATTAGCATGTCTCCTGGTGACGGGAACGTTATTGTCCGCTTGCGGCGGCAATAATAACGGGAACAAACCGGCGGCAAATGGAGGAGAGGCGACACCTGCACCAGCAGCTACTAATGCAGCAGAGGAGACAGTGGCTCCGACAGAAGCACCGGTAGATGATATCACCCAGAGAAAAGTAACGATCAAAATTCACTATCCTACCCCTGACCTTACCGAGGTAAGAGCACAGGAGGATGACAAGATCAAGCGGTTCCAGGAGGTCTATCCGAATGTAGAGATTGTGAAGGATGACTGGCAGTACAATGTAAGCGAAATCGGTGTGAAGATGGCGGCGAATGAAGCTCCTACCTTCTTCAACACCTATGCGACTGAAGCGAAATTCCTGGTCGAGAAGGGCTGGGTCGCTGATGTTACGGATCTGTGGAACAACTATGAATTCAAGGATCAGATTAACCCTGTCCTGCAGAACCAGTTCATTATTGACGGCAAAGTGTATGGCGTAACGCAAAAGGGTTATGTCACCACAACGATGATCAATAAAAAGATGCTGGATGAAAAAGGTGTAGCCGTCCCTCCAATGGACTGGACCTGGGATGATATGCTGAATACCGCCAAAGGGGTAGCGGATACCAAGAAGGGGATCTCCGGTATTGCTCCAATGGGTAAAGGCAACGAAGCAGGCTGGAACTGGACCAACTTCCTGTTCGAAGCAGGCGGTGAAATCCAGAAGATTGAAGGCGGCAAGGTTGTAGCTACATTCAATTCGGATGCCGGTGTGAAGGCGCTGGATTTCTATAAGAAGCTGAGATGGGAAGCCAAAGCTGTTCCTCAGGACTGGGCGCTTGGATGGGGCGATGCTGTAGGCGCGTTCCAGCAGGGACGTACTGCTATGGTAATGGCCGGATCTGACGGTGTTATCGAGCAGGCGCTCAACCAGGGCGGACTCAAACCTGAAGATGTACTTACTTACCCGATGCCAGCTGCTGAAAAAGGCGGCAAGCATACCGGTGTACTCGGCGGTGACTATCTGGTTATCAATCCGAACGCCAGCAAAGACGAGCAGGAAATGGCCTTCCGCTATATTACTTTCGATTACTTCTCTGACAAAGGCCTTGAAGCTCTTGACGCGATTATCAGCCAGCGCAAAACGGACGGCAAATACTACATCCCGCCGCTCCTTGATTACTACGCTGCGGATTCCGACTTCGGCAAGAAGACCAAAGCTGTCTATGACAAGTACGACATCGTTTATCAATACAGCCCGGAAATTATGGCGCTGCTGGATGGTAAGCCTGAAGCACAATACAATACTCAGGATTACTACGCAACTATGTCCAATGTAATCCAGGAGCTATTCTCCAAGGATGGTACAGATTCCAAGGCCCAGCTCGACGCTGCAGCCAAAACTGTACAAGAGAAATTCTTCGATACTATCAAAGTGGAATAGTCACTTGCAGAATGAGTCGTTACGATGCTTGGTAGAGGATTTATAACGCTAAGGCAGGAGACCCGGTCTCCTGCCTTTTTGCTTGTCGTGATTTATATTTATACTTCTATGTAAGAGAATGCGGCCGGTGAGCAGTGTTGACGAAGATTAGAAAGAACATCAGATAGCACCGTTATTCTGGAAAAAAACAAGGCTGAAGAGCTGGATTCATGAAAAGCAGGGGAGGCTAGAGGGCTGACGTTCGCAAAATGGACAAATTTCAGCGATTTATCACACAACAAATGGAAAATAGACTAGAATATGATTGAATGAAAGCGCTTTGAAAACAAATCAAAAAAAACTTTATACTTTGTGAAAGATTTCACTATACAAGGTGAAAAGGATATGATAAGATAAATGTGTAGAGAAAAACAACCTAAAAATTGACAGGAGGACGAGGGAGATGGCAGTTAAAAACGAAGTCGCCGCCCAAGTGAAACAAACCACCGCTGAAGAATATATTCAGACTTTGGTGGATAAAGCAAAGAAAGCTCATGAAGCGTTCATGGGACTGGATCAAGAGCAAACTAACACAATCGTTCATGCAATGGCGTTGGCCGGACTCGACAAACATATGTACCTGGCTAAGCTGGCCGTTGAAGAAACAGGACGCGGTGTCTATGAAGACAAAATTACGAAGAACATCTTCTCAACTGAATATATCTGGCACGGAATTAAGTACGACAAGACAGTAGGCGTTATTGAGGATAACGCTTATGACAGCTTCCAGAAGATTGCTGAACCTGTCGGAATCATTATGGGTATCACACCGGTAACCAACCCAACATCCACCACGATGTTTAAAGCTTTGATTTCCGCTAAGACACGTAACCCTATTATATTCGGATTCCATCCTTCTGCGCAAGAGTGTAGTGCTGCAGCCGCAAAAATTCTACATGATGCAGGTGTGAAGGCTGGCGCTCCTGAGAACTTCATCCAATGGATCGAACTTCCGACCATGGACAAAACAAACGCACTGATGAACAATCCTGACGTTGCACTGATTCTGGCAACCGGCGGATCGGCAATGGTTAAAGCGGCTTACAGCTGCGGCAAACCGGCACTCGGCGTAGGTCCTGGTAACGTTCCTGCTTTCATTGAGAAGAGTGCTGACATTGATCAGGCAGTAACAGACATCATCCTTTCCAAAACATTCGATAATGGTATGATCTGTGCTTCCGAGCAAGCGGTTATCATTGAAGAAGCGATTTTTGACCAAGTGAAGAAGAAAATGATTGCGAACGGCTGCTACTTCGTAAACAAAGAAGAAGCTGCCAAGCTGACAAGCGGCGCAATGAATGTTGAAAAATGTGCGGTTAACCCGGCCATCGTCGGCCAATCCGCTGTGAAGATCGCTGAAATGTGCGGAATTCAGGTTCCTGCCGGCACGAAGATCCTGGTAGCTGAACTTGAAGGCGTAGGTACTAAATATCCGCTGTCCGCTGAGAAGCTGAGCCCGGTTCTGGCTTGCTACAAAGTGAAGAACGCAGACCAGGGTATCGAACGCGCAGCTGAAATCGTTGAATTTGGCGGCATGGGCCACAGCTCGGCTATCCACTCGAACAACGAAGAAGTAATCATGAAGTTCTCCAACCGTCTGCAAACCGGACGTATTCTCGTCAACTCGCCATCCACACACGGCGCAATCGGCGATCTCTACAATACTAATATCCCTTCCCTGACACTGGGCTGCGGATCTTATGGACGCAACTCTGTATCGCAAAACGTGACTGCAATCAATCTGATCAACGTGAAAAGGGTGAACCGTCGTACCGTGAATATGCAATGGTTTAAAGTACCTGACAAGATTTACTTCGAAAAGGGATCCACACAGTACCTGGCCAAAATGCCTGATATCACTCGTGTAGCAATTATCACTGACCCTATGATGGTTAAACTGGGCTATGTGGAAAGAGTTGAGCATTATCTGCGTCAACGCCAGACTCCGGTAGCGATCGAAGTGTTCTCGGAAGTTGAGCCGGATCCATCGACAACTACTGTAGAAAAAGGCGCTGCAATGATGAATAGATTCCAGCCGGACTGCATCATCGCACTCGGCGGCGGTTCCCCAATGGATGCTGCAAAAGGAATGTGGTTGTTCTACGAACACCCGGATGCAGACTTCAACGGCCTGAAACAGAAGTTCATGGATATCCGCAAACGGGTATACAAATTCCCTAAGCTCGGCAACAAAGCGAAATTCGTTGCGATTCCAACAACTTCCGGTACGGGTTCCGAAGTAACATCGTTCGCAGTAATTACTGATAAGACAACTGGCAATAATACTAAGTATCCGCTTGCTGATTATGAGCTGACTCCAGACGTAGCTATTATTGATCCTGAGTTTGTATACAGCTTGCCGAAAACTGCTGTTGCCGATACAGGTATGGATGTATTGACACATGCAATTGAAGCTTATGTATCTGTAATGGCTAGTGACTATTCCGACGGTTTGGCAATCAAAGCCATTCAACTGGTATTCCAGTGGCTGGAGAAATCCGCACTGCAAGGCGACAAGCTTGCCCGCGAAAAAATGCACAACGCTTCGACACTTGCCGGTATGGCATTTGCTAATGCATTCCTGGGTATCAACCACAGCTTGGCGCACAAATGGGGCGGACAGTATCACACAGCACATGGCCGTACCAATGCTATCCTGATGCCGCATGTTATCCGTTACAATGCTAAGAAACCTACGAAGTTCGCTGCGTTCCCTAAATATTCGCACTTTGTAGCTGACGAACGGTATGCTGAAATCGCCCGCATTCTAGGATTGCCTGCACGCACTACCGAAGAAGGCGTAACCAGCCTGATCAATGCAATCCGCGACATGAACAAAAAACTCGGCATCGAAGAATCCTTCTCGGCTCTCGGCTTTGATCCTAAGGACTTCGAATCCCGTGTAGATTACCTGGCTGACCGTGCATTTGAAGACCAATGTACAACTGCCAACCCAAAAATGCCGCTGGTATCTGAGCTTGCTGATGTATACCGCAACGCATTCTACGGAAGATTCGACAACTAATCTAAGATTGCCTGGCAAAGAATAAGGTTAAAGGTTAATATGGAACTGGATGGAAGTGACAAATATCACCGAAAGAGTGATATTTGTCACAGTCCTTTTTCAGAAAATAAACTAAAATGTTTATATAAACAACGATCCCAGTTATGAAGCCGCGATTGTGAATTTTATAACAACCAATAGCTATGGGATCACGAGACACGGGATTAACCTTCAAGCCCGCGATCTCTACAAATATACTAAATATAAATGGAGGGATTTAGCATGTCGGTGATTGAAAGAGAAGTACAAGAGGTTAAGTCGGGTTGGAGAAGTTTTACTAAGGGTACATGGGCTAAGAAAGTTGACGTTAATAACTTTATTGCCAAGAACATCAAGCCGTATGAAGGAAATGAAGAATTCCTGGTAGGTCCTACCAGCAACACCACTGAACTGTGGAAGATTATCTCCCAGCTTAGCAAGGAAGAAAGAGAAAGAGGCGGCGTATGGGATGTATCCCTCGATACTGTCTCCACTATCACTTCCCACAATCCAGGCTACATCGACAAGGACAAGGAACAAATTGTCGGCGTTCAGACTGATGCTCCTTTCAGACGTTCCATTCAACCGTTCGGCGGTATCAAAATGATGATCGACGCTACTAAAGCTTATGGCTTCGAGCTTCCGCAAAATATCGTTGACATGTTCACGAACATCCGCAAAACGCATAACCAAGGCGTATTTGATGCATATACACCAGACATGAGAGCTGTGCGTAAATCCGGCGTAATTACAGGTCTTCCTGATGCTTATGGCCGCGGACGTATCATCGGCGACTATCGCCGTATTGCTCTGTATGGTATTGATTTCCTGATTAAAGACAAGAAGCAACAATTGACTGAGCTTGAAGTGGATTCCATGACAGAAGAAGTAATTCGTCTGCGTGAAGAGCTGTCCGAGCAAATGCGTGCTCTGGGCGAACTGAAACAAATGGCTGCTGCTCATGGTCTTGATATCTCCAAACCAGCTAATAACTTCAAAGAAGCTACTCAATGGGTATACTTCGGTTATCTGGCTGCAGTTAAAGAGCAGAACGGTGCCGCAATGTCCCTCGGACGCGTATCCTCTTTCCTTGATATCTATGTACAACGTGATTTCGAAGAAGGTACTCTTACTGAAGAGCAAGCACAAGAAATCGTTGACCATTTCGTAATGAAACTGCGTATCGTGAAATTCCTGCGTACGCCTGACTATAATGATCTGTTCTCCGGCGACCCTACTTGGGTAACTGAATCCATCGGTGGTATGGCTGAAGACGGAACAACACGCGTAACCAAGAACAGCTTCCGTTTCCTGCATACCCTGTACAACCTGGGACCTGCACCAGAACCAAACCTGACTGTACTGTGGTCCGAAAAGCTGCCTGAAGGCTTCAAAAAATATTGTGCTAAGGTTTCTATCGAAACCAGTGCGATCCAATATGAGAACGATGATGTAATGCGTCCATATTGGGGTGAAGATTACGCGATTGCCTGCTGCGTATCCCCAATGCGTATCGGTAAACAAATGCAGTTCTTCGGTGCCCGTGCCAACCTGGCAAAAGCCCTGCTGTATGCAATCAACGGTGGTAAGGATGAAAAATCCGGCGCTCAGGTAGGTCCTGAATATCCGGCGATCACTTCCGAATACCTTGATTACGACGAAGTAATGAAACGTTTCAAACCGATGATGGAATGGCTGGCTAAGACTTATGTCAACACGCTGAACATCATTCACTACATGCATGACAAATATTCCTACGAACGTATCGAAATGGCGCTGCATGACCGCGACATTCTGCGTACTATGGCTTGCGGTATTGCCGGTCTGTCCGTTGCTGCCGACTCCCTGAGCGCAATTAAATACGCTAAGGTTAAACCGATCCGCAACGAAGAAGGTATTGCTATCGACTTCGAAACTGAAGGTGAATTCCCTTGCTACGGTAACAACGACGACGCTGTTGACAACATCGCGGTTGAACTGGTTGAAACCTTCATGAGCATGATCCGTAAAAACAAAACTTACCGTGATGCTGTACCAACTCAATCGGTATTGACTATCACTTCGAACGTTGTTTATGGTAAGAAGACTGGTACTACTCCTGATGGACGTAAAAAAGGCGAACCGTTCGCACCTGGTGCTAACCCAATGCACGGACGCGACAAGAAGGGTGCACTTGCTTCCCTGAACTCTGTTGCTAAACTGCCTTACTCCGATGCACAGGATGGTATCTCCAACACATTCTCGATCGTTCCTAAGGCTCTGGGTAAAGACGAAGAATCCCGTAAGTCCAACCTGGTATTCATGATGGACGGATACTTCCACAACAACGCTCAGCACTTGAACGTTAACGTATTTAACCGTGAGCAGCTGATTGATGCAATGGATCACCCTGAGAACTACCCACAATTGACCATTCGCGTATCCGGCTATGCTGTTAACTTCATCAAGCTGACCCGCGAACAACAGTTGGATGTTATCAACCGTACATTCCACGATTCCATGTAAGAATTGTTCTTGCAGATCAAGAATTAAAATAAATCAAAGAGCTGCCGCCCTTGCAAGAGGGCGGTACACTCTTGTTTAAAAGTAATTAAAATTTTAAGCTTTTTGAAAGGATGACATCTCATGCTTAAAGGACATATCCACTCCTTAGAAACTTTTGGAACGGTGGATGGCCCGGGTATCCGCTTCGTGCTTTTTATGCAGGGCTGCCTACTTAAGTGTCAGTATTGCCACAACCCGGATACCTGGGGATTGAATGAAGGCAAGGAAATGACCGTTGAAGAAGTGCTGGCGGAAATTGAACCTTACCTGAATTATTATAAAACTTCCGGTGGCGGTCTTACCGTATCTGGCGGAGAACCTACGCTGCAGGCGCATTTCGTCAAACAGCTGTTCACCGAAGTGAAGAAACGCTGGAATTTGCATACTACGCTTGATACTAACGGCTATAATGATGGTTCGAAAATCAGCGACTTGCTGGATGTTACCGATCTTGTACTACTGGATCTGAAGCACATCGATGATGAAGCTCATATTAAGCTGACTGGCAAATCCAATGACCGTACCTTAAAGCTTGCCCGCTGGTTGTCAGATAATAACCGTAAAATGTGGATTCGCCACGTATACGTTCCCGGCATTCATAATAAGGAAGAGGATCTGCAGAATCTCGGCCGGTTCATTGGCACGCTTAATGGAGTAGAGAAGTTCGAAATCCTGCCTTATCATGTAATGGGGATTTATAAATGGAAAGAGCTTGGCCGTCCCTACGAGCTTGAAGGGGTGGAGTCACCGGATGAAGAAGAAGTGCAGCGTGCATACCGGCTGATTGAAGAGGGCCGTAAACAGTCTGCTCTGGTATAAATTCATACACGATATTATGAAGAAAGCGAAGCTTCCAGTTTGAGGAGTTTCGCTTTTTTGATGTACGGTGAAGTGAGTTCAACATACATAGTAAAGTGTGAAATTGATGAAAATGCAATTTGTATGTATAAGTAATCTGACGCAAGAATATAGAAAGACACCTCTTTACAAGTTGATGTGTAATGAAATATAACTCAATAATGTCACTAAACACAACTGAATTCGCTTACATTAGAGTATTTTATCCCTATTGTAGATGAATCTTAACCTTACGATTACAATCAGGGTTTTCTATAATAAGAGTTGTAAGGGAAACCATTAAATAGGGAGGGTCACCCGTAATGAGAAAAAGCTTAACTATGCTGTTGTCCCTGATGTTCGTTACCTCAGCGCTGCTGACAGGTTGTGGAGGCAACAATAACAATGCTGCTGCAACGGAAGAACCGGCTGCAACCAATGCTGCCGCAACCGAAGAACCGGTTAGTGCTGAACCTTTTGAAATGACGGTCCGTCATACTCAGGTAGGTGCAGATAAACAGAAACGCCTGGCGATCCTGGAGGATGTAGTCGGCAAGGTACAGGAAGAAGTACCGGGACTGACCTTCAAGCTGGATGGAGTCGATTCGGATGTGAACCGTAAAGAGAAGCTGCGCGGGGAAATGGCGGCCGGTAATCCGCCGGAGATCTTCGACCTGTTCGGCAGTCCTGATTCCAAGATCTATGCCAAAGAAGGTAAGCTGCTCGATCTGACCCCGATCCTCGATGAACTAGGCATTAAAGACAAATTCTCCAATCTGGATCCATTTACTTACGAAGGAAAAATCTACGGCCTGCCAATCGGCGGCTCAGGTGAAGGGTTCTTCTACAATAAAGAATACTATGACAGCAAGAGCTGGAAGGCTCCGGCCACCTTCGCTGAGCTGGAACAGCAGCTGGCTGATATCAAGGCTGACGGCAAAGTGCCGCTTGCCGGTGCTTCCAAGGCTGGCTGGGTACCGCTAATGCTCGCCAACCATCTCTGGTCACGTTATGCCGGACCTGATGTTACAGCGAAGTTCGCTACGGGCGAAGCTAAATGGAATGATCCGAATGTAGTCAAAGGCTTTGCGAAATACAAGGAATGGGTAGACAAAGGCTACTTCAAAAAAGGCGAACTCGGCTTCGAGTATGCTGAATATACAACCCAGTTCACCAGCGGTGAAGCGATCCTGATGTATGACGGCACATGGAAGTCCTCTGTATTCAAAGCCGGACAATCCGGTGAAGGTCTGATCGGTAAAGTCGGATTCTTCAATATTCCGGCGGTAGACGGCGGAGTGGGGGATCAGACGGCACTCATGCGTGATGTGAACAACGGCTATGGCTTCTCGGCTTCTGCAGGTGAAGATGAACGTCAACTCGCAGCAGTGAAATCATTCATTAAGAATATGTTCAATGAAGAAATGCAGCTGCGCGGTCTGGTGGAAGACGGCGTACTGCCGGCTATGAAGATTGATCAGGCGGTACTGACTGAGAATATCACCGATGATCTGATGAGTGAGATTGTAGCAGTACTCAACAGCTCCCAGTCCTCCTTCCCGGCATTTGACTCTCTGGTGCAGGCAGATGTGACTACCGAGATCAGTAATATCCAGATTCAAAGCCTGATTGGCGGACAGACCACTCCTGAGAAGATGGGCGATGCGCTGCAGAAGATTCAGGAAGAAGCGAACGCAGCAGTAGAATAAGAGGCGGTAAATTGAATGTACCCTGGTGCTTGCTCCAGGGTGCATTTTTAAAAGACAAGACTTTATATGTTTCGGGGTCCCGCAAAGCACCTTAGTAGCATCGAAGCCAAAGCCCCACTTTGTGGGGTTGTTTTAAAGTGAGAGATGTCTAAGCAACTTGGAGGTAGTCATGAATAAGGCACTAAGAAATCCTCTGGTGTTCATTCTGTTCGTTATACCGGCACTGGTTCTGTTCATTATGTTCTTCATTTACCCCATTTTCAGTTCACTCTACTATAGCTTCACCAGCTGGAACGGTGTATCCGATACAGTGAAATACGCCGGACTGGATAACTTCAAAAAAGCCCTGGGAGATGAACGCTTCTGGGTTTCTGTTAAAAATAACGGCTGGTTCATTCTGTTCTCCGTATGCATTCAGGTGCCGCTGATTGTCTTCTTCTCCTTATTAATCGCTAATGTGAAGAAGCTGAAGGGCCTTTACAAGACAGCAGTATTCATGCCATCCATTATGTCTACTGCAGTTATCGGTATTCTGTGGGGCTTCATTTATGAGCCGAATATCGGCTTGTTCAACAAAGTGCTCGGCCTTGTCGGCATTGAGCCTGTCTACTGGCTGTCGGATGAGCGGTTCGCCATGCTGTCGATTCTGATTACGAATGCCTGGCAATGGACCGGATTCTACATTGTAATGGTGCTGGCGGCCATTCTCTCCATCCCCGGTGAACTGGATGAGGCTGCGGCCATCGACGGCGCTACGGGCTTCCAGCGTGCTACACGCATCACTTTGCCGCTGATTGTTCCCATTATCTCGGTAGTAATCATGCTCTCTATTGCCGGAGCGATGAAGGCCGCAGATATCGTCATTGTTATGACCAAAGGCGGCCCGGCAGGTTCAACTGAGGTTATGGCCACCTATATGATTAAATATGCGATCACCAATTTCAAATATGGGTACGGCAATACCATTGCAGTTCTGATCTTTATGTTCACGCTCGTGGTTACAGCTCTCTATCAGCTGCTGTTTGCCCGTCGTAATGAAAGGATTGAATACTGATGCCGCGCCTCAAGAAAAGCTTACCTCACGTTGCCCTGCTGGGATACCTGATCGTTGTACTCTTTCCGTTTCTCTTTGTCCTGTTCTCCTCGGTGAAGAAGGATAACAATGCGATCGCCCTGAATCCGTTCGGGATTCCGAAGACCTTCGAATTCTCGAACTACGTTGAAGCATGGGTGAACGCCAAGATCAGCACATACTTTTTTAACAGCTTATATATTTCGATCCTGTCATCGGTGGTATCCATTCTGCTGGCTTCTATGTTTGCCTTCGCGGTTACGCGGATGCGCCAGGGAAAATGGAACAAGATTCTGTTCTCGCTGGTCCTGATCGGCATGCTGATTCCGAACAATGCACTGATGCTGCCTATTTACACGATTGTCCGCAAGCTTCATATTCTCAATACACACTGGGCACTGATAATTCCTTATATCGCCAATGCAATTCCATTCACGATTATTATCCTGGCAGCATTCATGCGCTCACTTCCCAGTGAAATTGAAGAGGCGGCGGTCATGGATGGCTTGAAGGCTCCGGGTATCTTTGCTAGAATTATTGTACCTTTGACAGTTCCGGCCATGGTTACAGTCTTCATTGTTAATTTCCTGGGAAATTGGAACGAGTTTCTGTTGGCTAACTATTTCCTCTCTAATGACGAGCTGCGCACGCTTCCGGTGGGCATGGTTCAATTCCGTGATCAATATCAGATGAACTACGCGCAAATGTCGGCGGGTATTGTCTACAGCGTGGTCCCGGTCATCGTCATTTATGCTATTTTGCAGGAGAAGATTATTGAAGGCGTAACGGCAGGCAGTGTAAAAGGATAACCCTATTCATGTCAGGAGCATGGGCCGATGAATTTGCGCTACAAATTATTTACGGCATTTCTGGGCCTGATTATCATTCCCTTATTCATTCTTGGCATGATTATGTTCTTCGTTACTTATAATTCGATAGAGAAGAAGTACAGCCAGCAGTCCGAATATTCACTTAAGGCGATCAGTTACAGCATTTCGAATGTGTTTAAGGATATGGACAATGTGACAGACAACGGAATTGCCACCTCGGTATTTCATATGGCACTCAGTGCGGATGATCCCTCCAAACAGGATTTGACCGATGCTGAGCAGCTAAGCCTGAACGCCAGCCAGCGCAATTTCCGTAGTCTGCTCTATAATCATCCGTCGATCAGCTATGCCTTTCTCTATAATTTTAATGGAAAAGGCAGCTCGGAGATCGTATCGGTCTTTAACAAAGAAAATTTCCGCACTCTCCCCTACGACAAGTTCAAAGGGAGCGATCTCTACCAGGAGGTTATGAAGCTTAACGGGGTTCCGAAATGGCTGGCACCGCATGAGTATCCCGAACTGACGGGGACGGAAGCTGTGTTTACGCAAATCCGGCTGGTTAAGGAGCTTAGCTTTTTTCAGAACATCGGCATTCTGGTAGTCCAGATCAAGAATTGGGAGTTCGAATCGATATTCCGCAATCTCAAGATCGGGGACAGCAGCCAGAAGGTATCCTTTATGCTGGTCAACGATGACGGGATGATCCTGCTTGACCCGGACAGGCAGCTGGATGGACAGGATTTCCGTGACTTTACTACGAAGGATATTACCTTTAAGCCGGGCTTCCAGAGCTACAGAACCCAGTTTGACGGCGAAAAGAGCATTCTGTCAGTCTACCACCTGAAGGGCTATCCCTGGAGCCTGGTTTCTGTGACCTCCTGGGGCTCGTTGTCCCATGAAGTAACTGTGTTTGCCCGCTGGTTTGTGGTGGTTATGTTTCTGTGCTTGCTCGGTGCAGTGATCTTCAATCTGTTCTTCATGAACCGGATTACAGGGGGGATTGCTGTGATCGTCCGCTTCATGCGCCGGGTGGAGGATGGAGACCTGACAACCCGGGTCGAGGAGAAAGGCAGTGACGAAATGACGCTGCTCGCCAGAGGCTTCAATGATCTCATGGACAAAATCAATTCATTATTCAACAGGATCAATGAAGAGCAGCGGCGCAAAAATCAGGCGGAAATGCGCGTGCTGCAGGCGCAAATCAAACCGCATTTTCTGTTCAATACGCTGGAATCCATCAATGTGCTGGCTGTGCAGAATGAAGGGCGAAAGGTCAGTGAGATGGTCTACAGACTGGCCAGTATTCTGCGGATCAGTATCCAGGACAGGGATGAAATAACGCTGGAAGAAGAGGTTAAGCATCTGCGCAACTATCTGGATATTCAGAAATTCCGGTTCGAGGACTTGTTCGATTACGAGCTTGAGGTTCCGGAGGACCTGCTGGGCTGCGGGATTCTGAAGCTTACGCTGCAGCCGCTGGTCGAGAACAGCATTCAGCATGGCTTTGAAGGGATCAGCTACAAAGGTCTGGTAAGCGTTAAGGTCTGGGAAGAACGGGGGAATCTGATTCTGCGGATTCAGGATAACGGGATCGGCATGACGCCGTCCCAGCTGTCCATGTTTCAGTACATGGTTAATGATCCGGCGGAGCAGAAGCCTGAAGGCAAACCGGAACACGGAATTCATCTGGAACGGAGGGGGCTTGGCGTTCGCAGTGTGGCTGACCGGATCCGTATAGAATACGGAGGCAGATACGGGATTTTCATCTGTGCGAGTCCTGGTGAGGGGACAATTATCCAGTGCGTCATACCTAAATACGGGCAGGGGGAAGATCATTATGCTAAAGGTATTATTGGTTGACGATGAGGCGCCTATCCTGAACAACCTCAACAAAGTGCTGCCTTGGCATGACATGGGGATGGAGGTGACGGGGATGGCCCGCAGCGGAATGGAAGCTCTGCGTATCGCTGAAGAGGAGACGCCCGATCTGGTGCTCTGTGACATCCGTATGCCGGTGATGGACGGACTTACATTCATCGGCAAGCTGCGTGAGATGGGACTGGAGAGTGAGGTGCTGCTGCTAAGCGGCTATCAGGAGTTTGATTATGCACGCGAGGCCATCCGCCTTGGTGTGAAGGAATATATCTGCAAGCCGATACATTATGAGGAGCTTGGCAACAAGGTGCGGGAGATTGGAGCTCGGATCCGCAGCAAACAGTACAAGGATAAACTGTATAACAGTATTCCCTTGTTTCAGGAGATGTCTGTACCCGAGGATTCCGCCAAAAAAACACCGGATCAATTGATGAACCAGGCGGCGAATTATATTACCGAGCGGCTGAGCTATGACCTTGGCATTGAAGAGGTGGCGAACCGGATCGGCATCAGCAGCAGCTATTTCTGCCTGCTCTTCAAGAACCGTTTTGCGATGACCTTTGTGGAGTATGTAACGTTGCAGAGGATTGAAGCCGCCAAATTCATGCTGGCCAGCAGCGACAAAAGCATTACCGCGATCAGCTCCGGAGTGGGTTATCAGGAGCGGCGTTATTTCACCAAGGTATTCCAGAAACAGACGGGGATGTCCCCTAAGGAATACCGCGATAAATACAAAGCTGCCGAAGCCCGTTAGAGGTTAAGGGAAGCCGGAGATTATAGCCTGTCTGGTACAATAACTGAATTCAATGCTGCTTGTTCTGGCAGCGTACACCAAGATTGTCCCGGGATGGGGATGATCTTTTTTTTGTGAAAATGGATTTCTAATAGAAATAAATGGATAATCCTTGATTTTTCTTTACACTGAATGAAACTTTTCGGAGCGGCTTGCGTCTAATACTATGTTTTGTAAAATGAACGTGGCAAATAATTCTGCCGTCCTGTAGAGGGCGGTTGCGTTTTTGCGGGGAATATAAGGTGAAGAAAGAAAGATAACGCCTTATACACTACAATTGGGAGCAGAAGGAGTCGTACAATGAATTTGAAAAAAATGATCTTAGTGGCAGTGTTGGCCGTTTCACAAACCGCAGCAGCGGTTCCGGCCTTTGCAATCCCTGCCAGCACACAAAGTACCACAGGCAACGTTGCCGCAGCGGTGAATACCACGCAGACGGTTGTAACACAGGAGGAGCCCTCGGCTACAGATCCATTGCCTCCATTAGTTACTGAGGCGCCTGCAGGTGCAGTTACGCCAACGCCAACTCCAACACCGATCCCGGCAGCGACAGCAGTTCCGGCAGCAACAGCAGTGCCAGCAGCAACAGCAACACCACTTCCGGCAGTAACCCAGGCTCCTATTGATGGTGTTGTACCAACAGATGCTGCTGTTCCAACGGCAACTCCGCTTCCTGGCAGTACCCCAGAAGGGCAGGCGCTTACAACTTCAGGTCTGACTACTTCCGCCACTGGCGGCGGCCAGCTCATCCTGATGATGAACAGCAACAAAATGTACAGAAACGGCACACCGTATACTGCCAACCAGCCAATGGCTGTCAAGAACGGGGTATCGTATGTATCGATCCGTGCAATGGTGGAAATGGTCGGAGTAAGCTATACCTACGACTACAAAACCAAGGAAGTTATTGTTACTAAAGGCACCAGTATTATGCGCTTCAAGACCGACAGTAAGATCTATACTGTAAATGGCGCTAAGAATACTATGAAAGGCCCTGCCTACCAGTTCAAGGGCACCTTCATGGTTCCTTTAACCTCCATTACGTATGCGCTGAATATTCCTTATACGGTGGACAATGTACAGAAGCGTGTCATTCTTACGCTGAACACGAAGCCGACAGCATCCTTTACGGTCCAACCGACTGAGATTTATGCGGGTCAAACGACTGTGAATTATGTTACTTCGTATTCTTCACCGAATGGTGCGCCGATGGCTGAAGAACAATGGGGCGGCAACAAACTGGATATGTACGATCAGCCGGGATTCTATACCGTAACTTATTCTGTGCGTGATGCGAATAATTTGTGGAGTGATCCTTACTCTGTAACGATTCAGGTGCTGCAGCCAAATCAGCCGCCTGTGGCTCAGTTCACGACTGACAAAGATGAATATAAAATGGGTGAGCCGGTAATTCTGACAGATACCAGCTACGACCCTGAGTATGAAGAATTGACAACCACTTGGAGCAACCGTGGCCTGGCCTATTTCAACCCCGGTCCTACGTCCATCCAGCTGACGGTAACCGATAAGCATGGTCTTAGCAGCACTTTTGAGAAGACCATTAACATTACAAGCGAACAACTGTATACCCAGGATGAAGTAGCGAAGCTGTTCACTATTCCCGGGGATGTTCTGACGTTTGACGGCGGATTGATCCCGGGGCTTCCTAACCTGCCGTACAATCTTTCGTCTGACAGCTATACGCTGATCCGCAGTAACAGTCCTGAAACGGTTAATACCGAGGGTGTGCTGTACCGCGAGACTTCCGTAGGGAAGACACGTTTCCTGGTACACCATATGAACAATATGACTACACGACAGAAGCTGTATGTGATCGCCACGAACAACGGCATATATCCAGCGACGATTTCGACCGAATACTCAGGTATTGCCGGTCCGGTAACTTCTCCGGAATATACAGGCAGAATTTCGATTCAGAAATACTACAATTCCATGATTACAGGTTCGAGTGCATCCCAAATTGTCCTGCAGCCGGGCCAAAGTGTGCCGATCCTGACGGATCTGAACAAGATTGCCATGAAACCGAAAGAGGTGCTCTCACTCAGCGCCGATCTGATTAGTGATTATCCTATTCTATATAATGTGGTAATGGTTGAGCAGACTAAAGATCCGGTAGCTGTGCTGCCGACACTGCCAATTCTTGACCGCGACGGCGTGCATAACCGCGGAACGTATCCGGATTCAACACGCATCATCAACGTAACTGATGTAGTAGGCACAACGCAATCCAAGCTGATCCTGGGGGATAATAAAAATGACCTCAATCTGATTGGTATTGATCCGATGACTGGAACAGAGGCTTCTAATTCCGGGAACTTCGGCGTCTTGTACAAAATCGTTCTGGACCGTGTGGCAGCGAACACACTGATCACCTTCAACCCGCGTGGAGGTAATTATCTGGGTTCGTTACTGGTGAACGGAATGGTTGTGAATCTGCCGAACAAGGGAAGCTTGTCCAGCTCGGACATGAATGCAGTAGTCTTCCGTACCGGCGAATATGAAGGTCCGGTCGATATTACCTTCTCCGTAGCTTCCGGCAGCAATCTGCCTGTAAACTTTGTGTTTACTCCGCTTCCGGCCAAAAAATAAATATAACTTCAATGCAAATGCAAACGGCAGCGTTCCCGAGGGGACGGCTGCCGTTTTTTTGAAAGTTAAGAATTTATATGTTTCAGGGAATCTGTTATTAATTGTGAAGTCTTGGAATATAAGCTTCTGCTTTGCGGCGTTATTTTGCGCTATGCACCCGCAGGAATGTGGAGCAGGCTGCAGGACAGGCACACTTCATTGACGGGGCAGTGCTTTTGGGGCATTATAAAGAGAGTGCAATACAAACGACCTATGTTATGGGAGATGAGCGAATGCTGTCGACAGAACAAATACTGGAAGCCATGTCGGGGCAGGGACTGCGAATCACCGATCAGCGCAAAACGCTTGCCAGGTTATTCGGCGAGAATACGGGATATTTGTCTGCGAAGGATGTATATGAGCATATGGGCCGCAAATACAGCGGACTCAGCTTCGATACGGTCTACCGCAACCTGCGTGTCATGGAGGAGCTTGGTGTGCTGGAGCAGATTGTCTTTGAAGACGGCGTCAAATTCAAAGCAAGCTGCAGTCAGGATCACCATCATCATCATATGATTTGTCTTCAATGTATGAAGACTTACCCGATTCATTTCTGTCCGATGAATTTAACAGATACACCGGATCAATTCCGGGTGGTCAAGCATAAATTTGAGGTGTTCGGTTACTGCAAGGACTGTGAACAGGGCCGCGAAGAAGAGTCCGCCGTAGCTGCTCACGGCAAAGAAGGCCGCTGAATATGGCTACCTTAAGAAGAACAGTCCAGGCTCCAATCCGGGTCTACCGCAGGTTCATATCGCCGCTTAAGCCGGCAACCTGCCGGTTCTATCCGACTTGTTCAGCCTATGCGCTTGAAGCTATTGAGGTCCATGGACCGCTGAAGGGTTCATGGCTGGCTGCAAGGCGGATCGCCCGCTGCCATCCCTTTCATCCGGGAGGGCTGGACCCGGTGCCGCCGCGCAAAGAGCAATCGCCAGGAGATAAGCCTGTTCACACGACTTGACATGTGCCGCTGTGATGGGTATATTTTGAATAATAAGCAATATTCCGAGGAACGGATGAGTAAATGTGGACAACCATTACAGAGAGCCGGGGCTGCTGGAAGCCGGTATGGGATGCCAGATTGAATATGGTCCGGGAGGAACTGTGTTCGAGCGGAAGCCGGTAGTTGCAGCTTGCGTAAGATAACGGCGTGTTCCAGCGTTAATGGACAGTTCCGCAAGGGACTGGCGAAGCCTGTGCTCTGTGAGGAGCCGGGGAACTTTGGGTGGTATCGCGTGAGTTTACTCTCGCCCCATATAGGGGCGGGAGTTTTTTGTGTCAAAATGAGAAGGTATAACGAAGGGATGACAATGTAATGAGTGAGAACAAAACCTTTTATTTAACTACACCGATCTATTATCCGAGCGATAAGCTGCATATCGGTCACGCGTATTCAACGGTGGCCGGTGATGCGATGGCCCGCTACAAGCGTCTGCGTGGCTATGAGGTCCGTTATCTGACTGGAACGGATGAACATGGGCAGAAGATCGAAGAGAAGGCTGGCAAGGCCGGTAAGACCCCTCAGGAGTTCGTTGACGGTATTGTCGTAGGTATTAAGGATCTGTGGCGCAAGCTGGATATCTCCAATGATGATTTCATCCGTACCACCGAGGAGCGTCACAAGAAAGTGGTGGCGGATATTTTTGACCGACTGCTGAAGCAGGGCGATATCTACAAAGGGGAATACGAAGGCTGGTACTGTATTTCGGATGAGACCTTCTACACCGAGACTCAGCTGGTGGATATTGAACGGGATGCTAACGGCAATATTACCGGCGGTAAAAGTCCGGACAGCGGACATCCGGTTGAACTGGTCAAGGAAGAAAGCTACTTCTTCCGCATGAGCAAATATGCGGACCGCCTGCTGAAGTTCTACGAAGAGAATCCGGAATTCATCCTGCCGGAATCGCGCAAGAATGAGATGATTAACAACTTTATCAAGCCGGGCCTTGAGGATCTGGCCGTATCCCGTACGACTTTTGACTGGGGCGTTAAGGTAAAGGGCGATGAGAATCATGTAGTGTACGTATGGATTGATGCACTTACCAACTACATTACGGCTCTCGGCTATGGCTCGGAAGACCGCAGTCTGTATGATAAGTTCTGGCCTGCGGATGTGCACATTGTCGGTAAGGAGATTGTCCGTTTCCACACGATCTACTGGCCGATCATTCTGATGGCGCTCGGTGAACCGCTGCCGAAGAAGGTGTTCGCGCATGGCTGGCTGCTGATGAAGGACGGCAAAATGTCCAAATCCAAAGGCAATGTCGTTGATCCGGTTACTTTAATCGACCGCTATGGTCTGGATGCCCTGCGTTATTATCTGCTGCGCGAAGTTCCGTTCGGTTCGGATGGAACCTTCACACCGGAGAGCTTCGTGGACCGCATCAACTATGATCTGGCCAACGACCTGGGCAATCTGCTGAACCGGACCGGGGCGATGGTGGAGAAATATTTCGCCGGTGAGCTTCCTGCTTATGCAGGCCAGGTGACGGCATTTGACGGGGAACTGGAAGCGGTAGTGCAGAGCACCTATGTCAAAGTAGAAGAAGCGATGGAGAAAATGGAATTCTCCGTAGCCCTGACCGCGATTGGCGCCCTGATCAGCCGTACGAATAAATATATCGATGAGACCCAGCCATGGGTACTGGCTAAGGATGAGAGCAGAACCGGTGAGCTGGCTTCGGTGATGAGACATCTGGTAGAGGGACTGCGCACCGCGTCCATCCTCCTGCAGCCATTCCTGACCGGCGCTCCGGCGAAGATCTGGGAGCAGCTGGGCATTCAGCCGGGCGAGCTGACCACTTGGGAGAGCGGCAAATCATTTGGCCTGATTCCAGCGGGCACTAAGCTGGTGAAGGGCGATCCGATCTTCCCGCGCCTGGACGTGGCGCAGGAGGTGGCGTACATCGCCGAAGCGATGGGAGCCGGCAAGCCTGCAGAAGCAGCTGCGGAAGCTGCGACTGCAGGGGCTGCAGTGACGCCGGATGCGGCAACTGCCGATCCGGAGGAAGAGGAGCATAAGGAAGAAATCGGCATCGACGATTTCGCCAAAGCAGAGCTGCGCGTAGCCCAGGTCATCGCCTGCGAGCCGGTGAAGAAGGCGGACAAGCTGCTGAAGCTGCAGCTCGATCTTGGATACGAGCAGCGCCAGGTCGTATCGGGCATTGCCAAGTTCTACACACCGGAAGAGCTGGTGGGACGCAAGGTGATCTGCATCGTGAACCTGAAGCCGGTGAAGCTGCGCGGCGAGCTGTCGCAGGGTATGATCCTGGCAGCCTCCAAGGGCGACCAGCTGACGATCGCCACCGTACCGGACAGCATGCCGAATGGAGCCATTGTGAAATAAGCCAAGCTGCATAGTTGAATGATATGAACGATCCCCGTGTGCCTAATGCAGCGGGGATTATTTTAGTGTAAATAGAGAATATACAGAATATACAGTAATAGGTGCTGGCCCTAAGGATAAGCGATTTCAGTCTAACTACCGGGAGTCTAGCCAGAAGATCAGAGTTGACTTATCGTAACGATTACTATTATAATTCTCATAGTAAATTTTACGATTTAAGGGGTCGATAGAGAAATGTTATATAGAAGCTTGAATAAAGGGCTTTTACTCGTTGTTGCCGTGTTGCTGCTAATGATGCTTGCCGCTTGCGGACCTAAGAGCAGCGGAAGTATCGTCGAGGGAAAAGTGAATGTCATTACTACTTTTTATCCTATATATGAATTTGCCAGTGAAATCGGCGGAGAAGATATCAATGCGATCAATCTGCTTCCGGTTGGGGTAGAGCCGCATGACTGGACGCCGCGCAGCCAGGATATTATTAATACCTCGAAGGCACAGCTGTTCCTGTATAACGGAGCAGGACTGGAGGGCTGGGTGCCCAATTTTCTCAAAAGCCTCGACAGTGACAGTGAAGCCAAGGCTGTAGAAGTCAGCCAAGGGGTTGATCTAATTATGACCGACGAGGAAGACGGTCATGATCATGGCCATGAGGATGAAGGAGCAGAACACAGCGATAGCCTGCACACGGACCCGCATACCTGGGTAAGTCCGAAGTCGGCGCTCGTGATGGCGAAGAACATCAAGGAAAGCCTGCAGTCCGTTGATCCTGAGCATTCCGCAGGTTATGAAGAACGGTACCAGAAGCTGGTTGAACGCTTGAGTGCGCTCGACAGCAAGTTTACCGAGGAACTGGGCAAGCTGCCGAATAAAGAGATCGTAGTCTCCCATCAGGCCTTCTCGTATCTGGCGCGTGATTATGGTCTGTCACAGCACGCTATTATGGGACTGTCACCGGATGCCGAACCAAGGGGACAGGATCTGCTCGATCTGGCGGCATTGGTCAAAGAAGAGGGTATCCGCTACATTTTCTTCGAAGAACTGGTATCCGATAAGCTGGCCAAAACACTCGCTAGTGAAACCGGCGTGTCCACGATGGTGCTGAATCCGGTAGAGGGTCTGACTGAAGCCCAGGAGAAGAATGGTGACAACTATTTCACGCTAATGGAGAAAAATTTGCAAAATCTCATTCTGGCTTTACAATAATAAGGAAAGTATAAGTTGAAAGGTGGTACTTCACATGCAACCGGTATCCCTGGACTGCCATCAGCATATGATCGAAATACAGGATTTGTCCTTCTCCTATGGGGAACAGAAGGTAATCTCCAATCTGGATTATACAGTGAAAGAACGCGATTTCCTGGGCATCATCGGTTCCAACGGTGCCGGCAAGACTACGCTGCTCAAGATGATTGTCGGTCTGCTGCCTGCTACCAGCGGGGAGATCAAATTATTCGGCCAGCCGGTCCGGAAGTTCAAGGACTGGGAACGGATCGGTTATGTTCCGCAGAAGAATGCCTTCAATCCGCTGTTCCCGGCTACCGTGCGTGAAGTGGTATTGTCAGGTTTGTACAATAACAAGAATCTGATCCGCCGCATATCCAAAGCCCAGCACCGCCAGTGTGAGGATGCGCTTGAAGTGATGCGGATTCAGGATATCGCGGAGAAAAGAGTCGGCCAGCTGTCCGGCGGCCAGCAGCAGCGGGTTTTTCTGGCCCGCGCCCTGATCAACCATCCGGATCTGCTGATACTCGATGAGCCTACCGTCGGCATTGATGCCGAGACGCAGGCCGGATTCTTCGACCTGATCATGCATATGCATGCCCATCACCACATGACCTTCCTGATGGTGTCGCATGACATTGACATGATTAAGAACTATCTTGGCAATGAGCCTGTACAGAAGAACGGCAAGATCAATTTCTATTGCCGCCATTCTCATGATGTTCAGGACTGCGTTGTCGATAATTTGCAGCATACACTGTCTTAAACTAACCAATCTATAGCTTCTAAAGGCTGGATTTAGCGCTCTGCCTGGAGCTAGAATTACTGTTCTCTCTTATTCTAGTCTGCTTAGAGCATGTAACGGTATCGGACTGAGGAGCCCTTATTTCTTCGTAAAAGCATTTATCCGCAAGCTAACGGACATCAGGGTCCTTATTTGCTGATATACACCTCAATTCTGGCCTCTGCAGAAGAAATAAGCGCGCTACGGTCCGATAACCAAGAAAATGTAGCCTTTTTGGGGAAATAACGGCTCTACGGTCCGTATGGCTCTGATTTTGAAGTTATGGGATTATAGTTTTGCAAGCTTTAGGGTCATAGTTTGCATTTTTTGGGGTTATAGGTTTATGCATGGTCGTCCATTGTACAACATAGGACGGCCTTGCTCTTATCTTTTTGCATTTGATCTTTTGCACTTGATCTTTTGCACTTGATCTTTTGCACTTGATCTTTTGCATTTGATCTTTTGATCTTTTGCACTTGATCTTTTGCACTTGATCTTTTGCATTTGATCTTAAAATGTAGTTAAATCCCGCCAAAAGTATAGCGTATCCCGTAGGGAGGAAAAGCGGTCCTGCCTCCACGTTCCTAAGCAGCGAAAGTCTGCCGTCCTACGCCAGTTGCACTTAAACGGGTGTCCAGAGGGCAGAGCCCTTGGGGCCCTCCCTTGGAAGGGAGGGTTTGGGTGGGATCGAAAGGTTTAAATCTAAAATCTGCCGTCCTACGCCAGTTGCACTTAAACGGGTGTCCAGAGGGCAGAGCCCTTGGGGCCCTCCCTTGGAAGGGAGGGTTTGGGTGGGATCGAAAGGTTTAAATCTAAAAGGTTTTGACCTAAAGGTTTTGATCTAAAAGGCTTTTGATCTAAAAGTTTTTGATCTAATGTCTCGAAAAGGTTTGATCATAAAAGGAGAAAAATATCTTGGGAATTCTATTTAGTGACTTTTTCCAGCGGGCGCTGGCCGGCGGGCTGATGATTGGGATTACCGCGCCGCTTATAGGCGTGTTTCTGGTGCTGCGGCGCCTGTCGATGATCGGAGACACGCTGGCCCATGTGACCATCGCCGGGGTGGCGCTTGGCTTCCTGACCGGCTTCTACCCGCTCGGAGCGGGGCTGATCTTTGCCGTAGTGGCCTCGTTTGCGATTGAGAAGCTGCGCAAGGCATACAAAAGCTACGCCGAACTCTCCATTGCCATCATCATGTCGGGCGGGGTGGCGCTGGCTTCGCTTTTTTTCACCCTGGGCAAAGGATATAATGCGGATGTAATGAGTTACCTGTTCGGCAGCATTTACACGCTGAATAACACCGATCTGATTGTAGTAGGTATCGTTACCATTGCGGTTGTGGTTGTAGTTTCGCTGTTCTTCAAAGAGTTCTTCCTGCTCAGCTTTGAGGAGGATGCGGCCAGTGTCAGCGGACTGCCGGTGAAGCTGCTTAATATGCTGATAACCGTGTTGACGGCGCTGGTAATCAGTACGGCGATCAAAATTGTCGGCTCGCTGCTGGTATCTGCACTCCTGACCATTCCTGTGGCGATCAGTTTGCTGCTGTCCCGAAGCTTCAAGTCTTCAGTCATTCTGTCCGTAATTATTGCTGAGATCGCTGTAGTCGGCGGACTTGTCATTGCCGGTGTGTGGAATCTGGCTCCCGGAGCCACGATTGTTCTGCTCCTGATTGCACTGCTGACGTTAACGCTGATCGGCAAAAAAGGCCTGCCAGCCTAAAAGCTGAAGCGCCCAGCGGCCTAAACTACATATGCTTGAATACTGCCTACGTGAAGTGAACCCGAGTAGGGAAGGAGAGATGCGCCAGTGTCCAACCTGAATGCAGGAATCGCTTTTGCCGCCGGAGTGGCGTCGTTCATATCGCCTTGCTGTCTGCCGCTCTACCCTTCCTATCTATCTTATATTACCGGCTTATCGGTACAGGAGCTGAAGAGTGGAGGCAACAGCAAAGAGGTCCGTTTCCGGACCCTCTCGCATACGCTGGCCTTTATATTGGGCTTCTCGGCTGTGTTCTATACCCTTGGTTTCGGGGCCGGACTGTTTGGAGAATTCTTCAACGGCCAGCGGGATCTGATCCGCCAGTTGTCGGCTATTCTGATTATTGTGATGGGGCTGTTCCTGCTTGGTATTTTTCAGCCGCAGTTTCTGCTCCGGGAGCGCAAGCTGGAGCTGAAATGGAAGCCTGCGGGATATCTGGGCTCGTTTATCTTCGGCATCGGCTTCTCAGCAGGCTGGTCACCGTGCATCGGCCCCATTTTGACGGCGATAATTGCCCTTTCTGCCAGTGATCCGGGAACCTGGTTTACGATGATTACGGCGTACAGTGTCGGGTTTGCGCTCCCGTTCTTCGGACTTGCTTTTTTCCTGGGCGGCGCGCGGAAGATCCTGAAGTATTCCAATCTCCTGATGAAGCTTGGCGGCACACTGATGGTGTTCATGGGCATTCTGCTGTTCACCGACCAGATGTTCCGGATAACGATCTGGCTGCAGGGGGTTACGCCGGAGTGGCTGATTTTCTAAGCCTAAATGTTAAGTGAAATAATCAATAGCCGCTTCCGGAAAATGTTCAAAAATCCGCTCTGTGATGAATTCGCGCAGGGCGGTTTGCTGTTCATCAGGATAGACATATTTGTTCTGGCCCCACTTGCCCCATTTCTTCTTGCGCTTCTCGATATCCATCTCCAGCTTGGATTTCGGATAACGTTTCTCGATCACGGTCTTGGCCGTCTTGGTGAACCTGTGCTGGATCATTTCAAAAGTAAGACCCTTGCCAATTCCCGGCGGCAGCGTACGGGCCAGCTTCTCCAGCAGCTCGGCATAGCCTTCTTCCCAGCCGTCATGCCAGATGATCGGAGCGATGATGAAGCCGAGCGGATAACCGGCACGGGCAATCTGACCGGCAGCCTCAATCCGCTCCTCGAACCGCGAGGTGGCCGGCTCAAAATTCTTAATTACATAATCGGCGTTCACGCTGAAGCGTACGCGGGTATGGCCGTTATGCTTCAGTCCAAGCAGCGGCTCGACATGCTGATACTTTGTCACGAAGCGCAGCCGCCCGAGCGGTTCTTCGGCTATGAATTCGATCAGCTCGGTCAGCGATCCGGTAATATGCTCAAGGCCTAGCGGGTCAGAGGTACAGGCAGCTTCGAAGGTGGTAATTTCCGGCGCTCGCTCGCCGATATATTTTTTGGCCGCATCGATGATGTCCCCGGTGTTTACATATACGCGGATGTAAGGCTTGGAACCTAAAGTAGTCTGAAGGTAACAATAATGACAGTGGCCCATACAGCCGGTGGCAATCGGAATCGCATAATCGGCAGACGGCTTGGACTGGTCAAAAGTCAGCGTTTTGCGGAGACCGACAACGAGTGTTCTTTTAGCGATTTTGTATTGCTCCACTTCGGTTTCGCCGGGCAAATTGGTGATCCGGTTATGCGAAGTGGTCATACGGAAGGGGATGTTGCGGGCCTTGACCCACTCCATAATCCGCTCTCCTTTGGGGTAATTCAAGGCATCCGGTTCGAAAAAAACCAGCTCCGGAATGAAGAGACCCGTCGGCTTCCGCGGTCTTTTGGCAGGAGGGCGTTCAGGGGTGACTACGTTCATGAATTCACGCTCCTTATAGATGAAGATACCGTTATTGTGCCGTTAAGCGGGTGAATGAAATCATGGTAAACATCGCTAAGCGGGGAAGCGGCTGACCTGTAGGACTTGCCAAGGAGCGGCAGAAACATGTATCATTGTTAGAGCAAGGCCCGGCCCCATCGCCACGCTCAATATAGAAAAGAGGTAAAGTTAATGCCAACACCCAGCATGGAGGATTATTTGGAGCGCATATACAAGCTCATCGATGAGAAGGGTTATGCGCGGGTCTCGGATATTGCCGAGGGACTGGAAGTACACCCCTCCTCTGTGACCAAGATGATCCAAAAACTGGATAAGGACGAATATCTCATCTATGAGAAATATCGTGGGCTTGTCCTAACAAGCAAAGGAAAAAAAGTGGGAAAACGTCTTGTGGACCGCCATCAGCTGCTGGAGGAATTCCTCGGGCTTATTGGAGTTCAGCAAGAACATATTTATAAGGATGTTGAAGGCATTGAGCATCATTTGAGCTGGGATTCCATCACCCGGATCGAGACACTAGTGGAATACTTCCGCCGGGATGAAGCGCGTCTGCAGACCTTATACGATATTCACCATGAAATGGTCAGTGATTCATAATTTTGGCTGTTTTTGTTTGATTAGCGCAACCTTTCCAGTTTTATTACGTCAAAACGGATACCGTTCCTTTTTCACCTAAGGAAGGACTCCGTTTACTAAAGAAACGGCCTTCTCCCTGATTTAAGGACGAGAAGGCCGTTTCTTTGTTATATCACTACAACATTTGGGAGGAATTATGAATTACCGTAAATGGATATTAGGATTGCTGGTGGTTATGCTATGTCTGCCTATGTGGACAACAGGTGCACGCGCTGCTTCGGTGCAGATTACCATTGAACTGGATGGAGAGAGCTTAAGCACGGATGTTCCGCCTTATATTACGCGGACCAATGTTACTATGGTCCCTGTCGGGGTAGTCAGTAAAGGACTAGGTGCCGGTGTGGTCTGGGATCAGGCCAGTAAGACGGCTACAATCAGCAAGGGGAATAATGTGCTGAAGCTGACTAGCGGAAGCAAAAGTGCAATCGTTAACGGTGCTTCAGTCAGTCTGGATACCTCTGTGCAGATTACACAGGGCAGAGTGATGGTGCCGCTGCGGTTCGTCAGCGAGCAGCTCGGGCTGCAGGTGGTCTGGAATCAGGCTGCGAAGCATATTGCCTTATATTCAAATGTAGAGATTGGCGGGCCGTCTACACCTTCGACACCGTCTGTTCCGTCAGTGCCTACACCATCCGTACCAATGCCTGTAGTGCCGACACCGACCGTGCCAACGCCAACCGTGCCTTCCATTCCCGGGGCCAAGACCGGAAAGGCGATGAAGGGCGCGTGGGTGTCCACCGTATTCAATCTGGACTGGCCGTCAACGGCTTCGGCCGGTAATGCAGACAAGCAGAAGAAAGAGTTCGACAGCATGCTGGACAAGCTGCAGGCTGCCGGTTTCAATAGTGTATTCGTACAGGTCAGACCCGCCGGAGATGCCCTGTACCCCTCACAGCTGGTCCCCTGGTCCAAGGTGCTTAGCGGTACCCAAGGGAAGGAGCCCGGCTATGATCCGCTCCAGTATATGGTTAGCAGCGCCCATTCACGCGGCATGCAGCTGCATGCCTGGTTCAATCCGTTCCGGGCAACTACTGATGCCTCCACTACAGGGCTTGCCGCCAATCATATTGCCAAGCTGCATCCAGAGTGGATCGTCAAAGCTGACAGTAAGCTGTACATAAATCCGGGTATTCCGGAAGCGCGGCAGCATATCATTGATACCGTAATGGAAGTGGTCAGAGGGTACGATATCGACGGTGTGCATCTGGATGATTATTTCTATCCTTCCAACGTAACTTTTGCCGATGACACGGCATTCAAGACCTACAACTCTCAGGCAATTGCCACCAAGGGAGACTGGCGCCGGGATAATATCAATCAGTTCATCCGGCAGCTGGGTGCAGAGATTCATGCGGTGAAGCCAGCAGTTTCGTTTGGCGTTAGCCCCTTTGGGGTATGGCGCAATAAAAAAGCTGACAGCTCCGGCTCAGATACCACGGCAGGAGTGTCTGCGTATGATGATATGTATGCGGATGTACGCACATGGATTAAGAGCGGCTGGGTCGACTATGTGGCTCCGCAGATATACTGGAGTCTCTCTTTCAGCGCAGCCCGTTATGACAAGCTGGTCGACTGGTGGGTGAACGAGGTCACTGGCACGGGCGTCAAGCTGTATATCGGCCTTGCCTCCTACAAAGTAGGGGATACCAAACAAACTGCGGAATGGCAGAGCGGCGATCAGATTATCAACCAGCTGAAATATAATGAGAAATACGACGAGGTTTCCGGCAGTATTCTGTTCCGGGCCAATGATATTGTGGTCCGTGATCCATTTGGCCTGGCCAGCCTGCTCAGCTTTTATTTCAAATCATAGTCAGTCATGAATAGTCCCCCGTGCTCATAGATAAGCAATAAGATCTATGGAACGGGGGACTCTTAGGTATGGAGATTAACGCAGTTTTTGAAGGCGGAGGCGTGAAGGGGATTGCGCTCGCAGGTGCGGTAGAGGCAACGGAGCGGGTGGGCCGGACCTTCGGGAGAGTAGCCGGAACCTCTTCAGGCTCCATTATTGCTTCGCTGCTGGCCGCCGGTTATAACGGGGAGGCGATGAGCCGGATCATCAGGGAGACGCCCTTCACATCCTTTCTCAAGCGCGGAGCGCTATATAACACCGCTGTAATAGGACCGGCAATCCGTGTGCTGATCAAAAAAGGCCTTTACTCGGGCCAGGCTCTGGAATCCTGGATCCGCGGCATTCTGCTGGAGAAGGGTGTGGTTACGTTCAGCGATCTGCCGCGCGGCAGGCTGACAGTTATCGCTTCAGATATTACTAACGGGAGGATTGTCGTCTTGCCGGATGATCTGGAGCTCTACGGGATTTCACCGGACTCCTTTGAAGTCGCCAAGGCTGTTCGGATGAGCTGCAGCATTCCCTACTTCTTCGATCCGGTGATGCTGCGGCTGAACGGAGAGGCAGCCCGGAGAAAATCTTTTGCCGAGCAGTTTGTGTATATGGTGGACGGGGGGATGCTCAGCAATTTTCCGCTGTGGCTGTTTGATGAGAAGAAGGATGGCTTCCAGTCCCCAGAGCGCCGTACGCCAACGGTAGGCTACCAGTTGATCGGTAAGACACAGCCGCAGCCTCACCGCATTACCGGGCCGTTCAGCATGCTTCAGGCCATGGTAGGGACGATGCTCTCTGCCCATGATGAACGTTATATCGAGACGGATAAATTCGTACGCACTGTCAAAATTCCCACGCTGGGCATTTCCACCACCCAGTTTCATATCTCCCCGGAACAGAGTGAGGCGATCTATACTGCGGGGCTGACGGCTGGAGCGGATTTTTTCAAAAATTGGCGGCCGCCGCTTAGCACCCGGCCATATATTCACCCGGCCTAAGCGTGCCGGACCTGAATTATAACCAAAAAAGGCATCCCGCACGTCGTAACGACAACGCGGAGATGCCTTTTGTTGCTTGAATCTTAGCGGATAGCCGGGAGTTCAATGATATTTGGGAAGCTGGTCGTCGTTCTTACCCTTGCTGCCTTCAATCACCTGGAATGGATAGGTTTTACGCTTGCCGGGTGAGGCGGCCTGGGTTTTGCGGATACCCGCAACCTTGGACATCGTCTTGGCCGATGGCTTGACTTTGGTGCGCGGCCGGCCGGGACCGCCGTTTGTTCTTCCGGGAACGATCTTGTACGCATAATACAGCAGCGCCAGCAGAACTAGGGGAAGAATAAAGATAGACAGGGCAGCAAGGCCGCGTATCATAAATTCCGTTACCAGCCCCCATGCTGCGAGAGCTATTGAAATCCAAAAAATCAAAGCATGTCTGATCATGGGCTAATCATCCTTTCGCAGGATCCAAAATGCCGCCTGACACACTTGCCTCCGAATATCCTCTTGCTTCAATTGCGGCATCCAGCTCCCGCATCCGGTTGAACGAGGCGATGGACACCTCAACCATATCGTCTTTAGGTTCTTTGGTCGTCAGCAGCTGCAGCCACAGACCCGGATACCCCAGATACTTGAGCCCGGGAATATCTCTCACGGCATTGGTGCCCTTCAGCACCTCAAAGGAGATCCCGATGACTACCGGCAGGAGAATAATCCGCTGCAGTACCCGTTCCATAAGATTATCCCATGGGACAACAGAGTAGATAATCACACCGAGGATAATGGTCAGCATCATGAAGCTGCTTCCGCAGCGGTAATGCAGACGGCTGTATTTCTGTACATTCTTAACAGTCAGTTCTTCGCCGGCTTCAAAAGCACTGATTACCTTATGCTCGGCACCGTGATACTGGAACAGCCGTTTGATCACCGGAGTCTGTGAAATCGCAAACAGATAAACGAGCAGGAGAATCAGCTTAATACCGCCTTCAACAAGGTTGTGCAGAATATAGTTATCAAATGCATTCTTGAATAAAAAATCTTCTACGAATACCGGCACCAGTGTAAAAATAATCTTGCCGAAAAGGAAAGAAAGAATACCCATGACAGCTACGCCGAAAATCATACCGAGGCTCCAGCCTTCATCTTTCTTCTTGTCTTTATCTTTCTCTTTCTGCTTGGCAAGCTCTTCAGGCTCTGTCTCATCCTCGGCATAGGATTCCGCCGAATAATTCAGGTGCTTCGAGCCTTTGGCGCTGGAATCTATAATACTGACAATGCCGCGAAGCAGCGGAATCTTGCGCAGTTTAAGGACCCAGCTCTTATCGCTCTTCGGCACCTCCAAAAATGTGATTTCCTGATTCTTCCTTCTTACGGCTGTTACGTTGATATGCTTGCCGCCGAACATGACGCCTTCAATGACGGCTTGGCCGCCGTAACTGGGAGTTTCCTGGGACAACCAATTCACCTTCCCGTATTTTAATGTGATTTATATAATACATTGTAACTAATTTTTAAGCACATTACTAGTTGGATTGGCGTTTGCTGTACATACTAGTCTATAGAGAGCGGAGTGGAAACCGGATTTACCCTATACTGAAAGTGAGGCTGCTCTATGAGTTCTTCTAACAAGCAAAAGTCAGTCCATACAAATCCGTTTTATTTTGCCATTGAACTGGGCTTTTTCGCCGGAATTATCTGGGGAGGAGCCCGCTGGCTGATGTACGTCCTGCATTTCACCAAGGTGATTCCGGGATTTTTGGCGGAGCCCTTCTTTAAACATGAATTTTTGGTGTCGCCTGCCGGGCATCTGCTCGGATATTTATCCTTTATCGTCTTCTCGGTAATCGTTTCCCTGATCTATGTGCTTATTTTCCGCAAGCTGAAGGGGCCTTGGCCGGGTATGATTTACGGTGTGCTCTGGTGGTCGGCTGTGTTCCTTGCCGGCTCCTGGCAGTTCCTGATGCAGCCGCCTTTCAGACTGCCCTGGAACTCTGTAATCAGTGAATTTTGCCTCTTTTTGCTCTGGGGATTATTCATCGGATATACGGCGGCGATTGAGTACACCGATGAGCGGAAACGGGAGCAGCAGACAAAGCTGGCCTAAGCGTCCGAAAAAACTTCTCAGGTGGCATGCCACTATGTTAAAATACAATGTGGCTATTTCGAGAGGAGAATGAAAATGAGCAACAAGCGCGTCTCCAAGCTGCGTAAGGTTTTGCAGGAACAGGGACTGGATGCGATGTTAATTACCAGCGGCTATAACCGCCGCTATTTGAGCGGATTCACCGGCTCCTCCGGTTATGTGCTGGTTACCGGTGATGACAGTTATCTGCTGACTGACTTCAGGTATATGACACAGGCCTCGGAACAGGTAAACGGCCTGCAGGTTGTTCAGCATGCTTCGAAATTCATTGACACCGTACGCGAGCTGCTGCCGCAGGGCGGACAAGTCCGGGTTGGATTCGAGCAGGATGATGTAACCTTCAGCGCGTACACTGCCTATGCGGCGGCTCTGCAGCCGGCTGTCATGGTGCCGGTATCCAAAGCCGTGGAGAATCTGCGCATGTTCAAGGACGAAGAAGAGCTGGCTGTCATGCAGCGGGCGGCCGATCTGGCCGACGCCACGTTCAGTCATATCCTGAATGTGATCAAACCAGGCATGACTGAACGTGATGTCGATCTGGAAATGGAATTCTACATGCGTACCCATGGTGCAACCTCGTCTTCGTTCGATACAATCGTTGCTTCCGGCGAACGCTCGGCCATGCCGCATGGCGTAGCCAGCAGCAAGATCATCCAGAACAATGAATTCGTAACCTTCGATTTCGGCGCTCTGCTGGACGGCTACTGCTCAGATGTAACACGTACGATTGCTCTGGGGGCGCCAGATCCCAAGCTGAAGGAAATCTATGATATTGTGCTTGAAGCGCAGCTTCACACACTGGCACATATCAAGCCCGGCATGACCGGCCGCGAATGCGATGCCCTGGCCCGCGACATCATTACCCGTTACGGATACGGGGAGTATTTCGGCCACAGCACAGGTCACGGTCTGGGTATGGAAGTACATGAATGGCCGCGTCTGTCCAAGCTGGCTGATGAAGTGATGCAGCCGGGCATGGTCGTAACCGTGGAGCCGGGGATTTATCTCTCAGGCCTTGGCGGCGTGCGGATTGAAGATGATATTGTCATTACCGAAAGCGGCATAACGCTGCTGACACATTCGTCTAAGGAATACACGGTACTGTAAGACACACTTATTCAGTTAATTCATCGATTCCAGGAGGGATTTTTAGTGATTTCAGTTAATGATTTCAAGACAGGCTTGACCGTAGAAGTAGAAGGGGATATCTTCACCGTCATTGATTTCCAGCACGTGAAGCCGGGTAAAGGCGCGGCATTCGTCCGCTCCAAGCTGAAGAACCTGCGTAACGGAAATACCGTTGAGCGCACATTCCGTGCAGGCGAAACAATCGGCCGCGCGATCATCGAGAACCGTGGTGTACAGTACCTGTATGCCAGCGGTTCCGAGCATGTATTCATGGACAACGAAACATATGACCAGTTCGAGTTGACTGAGAAGCAGCTGGAGTGGGAGCTTAACTTCCTGAGAGAGAATATGACGGTAAATATCGTCAGCTACCAGGGTGAAATCCTCGGGATCAACCTGCCTACAAGCGTTGAGCTGAAGGTTACTGAAACAGAACCGGGCGTTAAAGGCAACACGGCTCAAGGTGCAACTAAAGCGGCTGTTCTGGAAACCGGACATACTGTACAGGTTCCATTGTTCATTAATGAAGGAGACGTTCTCCTGATCGATACCCGCGAAGGTAAATACATCTCCCGCGCGTAGGAGCTGGCTTAGCTCCGGGTTCAACGTTATTTAAGACGGCCTCCCCGCATTTTGCGGCGGAGGTTTTTTGTACAGCTTCAACTGAATATATTTTGCCGTGCCAGGCTTAGAGGAATGGACATGTTCGGAAAATTGGGCGCTTTTTTTGTGAAACCATTAACGCATGTTATGATTTTCGTATTATACTGTGTTAAAGCGAAATCCAAATAAAAGCTACTACTTAGAGCGAAATAGGGAGTGAATGGGACTTTGTCACTTTATGTCATGAAATTCGGAGGCAGCTCCGTCGGCGATATTGAACGTATGAAGCGTGTCGCCAAGCGCATCGCAGATAAGCAGGATGAGGGACATCGCTGCGTTGTGGTTGTGTCCGCTATGGGGGATACAACAGATGAACTGATTGATCAGGCGAAACAGCTGAACGGGCAGCCTCCCGCACGGGAAATGGATATGCTGATGACTACGGGGGAACAGATCTCTGTAGCGCTTCTGTCCATCGCTCTTCATGGAATCGGGCGGAATGCTGTATCCTATACAGGCTGGCAGGCCGGGTTCCGTACCGATGAAACCCATGGCCGTGCGCGGATTAGTGAAATCGTTCCACGCCGTGTTCTGGAGTCGCTGGAGCGTGAGCAGATTGTTATCGTTGCCGGGTTCCAGGGAATGACACTGGACGGTGAGATTACCACACTGGGCCGCGGAGGTTCGGATACAACAGCCGTTGCGCTGGCCGCAGCCATCAAAGCGGATGTCTGCGAAATCTATACCGATGTAGACGGCATCTATTCCACAGACCCGCGTATTGTGAAGACAGCGCGGAAGCTGAAGGAAATCTCGTATGACGAGATGCTGGAGCTGGCTAATCTCGGTGCAGCCGTACTGCATCCGCGTGCAGTGGAATATGCCAAACGATATCAAGTGAAGCTGGTCGTCAGATCGAGCTTTAACCATAATGAAGGAACTGTTGTGAAGGAGGAAGCAAGTATGGAGCAGGGTGTAGTAGTTAGCGGCATTGCGTATGACAAGAATGTGGCCCGGATCAGTATTCTGGGAGTTCCGGATGTTCCGGGTGTACTCGCCCAGGTCTTCGGCAAGCTGGCCGAAGAGGGTGTGGACGTCGATATTATCGTACAGAGCGGCGTTCAGAATCAGACCGCAGACTTCTCCTTTACCGTAGCCCTTAGCGATCTGGAAAAGGCTAAGCAGGTAATTGAAGGATTGCACAGTGTGTTGCCGTACCGTGAAGTGACTTCCGAGGATAGTCTGGTCAAGGTGTCGATTGTCGGCGCCGGCATGGTCAGCCATCCGGGGGTTGCGGCCCAAATGTTCGAGGTGATCTCGAACGAAGGTGTAAGCATCAAGATGGTCAGCACCTCCGAGATCAAGGTTTCCTGCGTCATTGAATCCGGCAATCTGCAGCAGATTATTCAGGCGCTGCATACCGCTTATAATCTCGACACCGCGGAGCAGGCCTTCGTCGGCGGCCCGCAGGACCGCAGGCCTTCGTCGGCGGCCCGCAGGACCGCCGGTAAGCTTCTGGATTGTAATTCTACAGCATGACCACACAGGGATGTTTCTTCGGCCGGAAGGCTGGAGGGCATCCCTGTTTGGCGTCTGGCGGTAGGCGAGCCCTAAACTGATTTGGGGCTTAAGAGAAAAACCGGATACAATGCGCGAACGATAGAGTAGACAAGCCCAATGTATGCGAAAAACCGAATACATTGTGCCATCGTCAATGTAAAGCGGAAAATGTATAACACAAAGACACATCCTATTAGTAACCAACAATCATTAGTCAAAAAGAGTGCTGTTCCCCGCGCGAGCGGAGAGCAGCACTCTTTTTGCATAGTAAATGTGGCTAGCAACGGTATAGGCGATATGCTTAATTGTACTTTGTACAACTAAATCGTCTGATTTACTAGCGATTATCCATTTAGTTGTATTTCATACAATTAAACTTATGCGAAAAACCGAATACATTGTGCCATCGTCAATGTAAAGCGGAAAATGTATAACACAAAGACACATCCTATTAGTAACCAACAATCATTAGTCAAAAAGAGTGCTGTTCCCCGCGCGAGCGGAGAGCAGCACTCTTTTTGCATAGTAAATGTGGCTAGCAACGGTATAGGCGATATGCTTAATTGTACTTTGTACAACTAAATCGTCTGATTTACTAGCGATTATCCATTTAGTTGTATTTCATACAATTAAACTGACTTTGTACCTTGGTTCCGGCCCATTTGGGCAAATTTAGTTGTACGGAATACAGTTATAAGATGTTCGCATCCCTTTTCGCTGTTTTTAATTGCACATTATACAACTATCCTCTTTTAACTCAATCGTCTGAACCGGCCCATAATCTCCACCGTCTCCAGCACGTTGACGAAGGATTTCGGATCTGTCTCAAGAATAGTTTTGCGCAGGTCAGCCAGCTCGTAGCGGGTAGTTACCGTCATCAGCATCGTATTGCCTTCATGGCTGTATCCGCCCTCCGCATTCACGACGGTGACGCCGTGCGGCAGACAGGTCAGGCGGTTCAGCATTTTCTCGCGCTCCTTCGTGACAATGAAGCAGGTCAGCTTGACGTGGCGGATGTGGATCATGTCGACTACACGGCTTTTGACGAAAATACAGAGCATCGCGTACAGCGCCGAATCCCAGCTTTTGAAGAAGCCCAGGCTTAGGATGACCAGACCGTCCATCACGAACAGCACAGTTCCCATAGGAATGTCCCGCTTGCGGGTAATAATGGAGCCCAGAATATCGAATCCGCCGGAAGATCCCCCCGCACGCAGCGAGAAGCCGACACCGCCGGCAATGATAACACCGCCGAAGATACTGGCCAGAATCGGGTCCTTGGTAAGCTTCACCACAGGGATGATATTCAGGAACCAGGTGGTGAAGATAACCGACAGCATGCTATAGCAGATGTATTTCTTCCCCACGGCTACGAAACCCCAGATCAGGATCGGCAGGTTAATGGCGAAATAATACAGCGAGATATACTTCGGATTCGTTAAGTAGCCAATAATGGATGCCGTCCCTGCCACGCCGCCGCTGAGCAGCTGATGCGGAATCAGGAACAGCCGGAGCCCGCCCGCTACCAGAAAGGCTGAAAAAATGATAATGGCTACTTCTTTTACCTGTCTGGCTACTGTTCCCGATACGAGCGGTACTACGAAATTACGAACTTGCATGACTGTGATCCCCTCTTTTTCCGATGTCTTTATCTACATTTCTGCGGCGCTCGGACCCACTCCAGAAGCAGTTAGGAAGGCTTAGTTTCTCCAGCAGCCTGCCCTTCTATTTTCCAGAGCTCCATTTTTTTGCACGCGCAAAATTAATTTTATCATACCGATGATATTTTTTTATAGAGGAGAGCACTATGATTTCTTTCACACCTGCTTAAATCTCTGCTAGCTTCCTGCATTTCTTCTTGTCTAAAGTGGACAGCTTCTGCATATCCATGGATAACAGCTTGTTTATTGCGAAGCGGATTCTTTGGTATCCATAGATTTGTACAAGGGAGTTGAACAGTTTGGACAAGTATGTGAGCTGGATGGCGGGACTTCGGCTGCTGTCAGGCAGTGTAGAGATTGCTGCTGCACTGATTATGCTGAGGCTGAACCAGGTGGATAAGGCGCTCGCGGTTAATTCCGGGCTGGCGCTGGTCGGGCCGACAATCCTGATTCTGACCACAGCGGTCGGCCTGACGGGGATGGCCCAGCAGCTGTCGTGGGGCAAGCTCGGCTGGATCGGCTGCGGTGTGGCCTTTCTCTTAATCGGCATTCTGAAGAAATGATAGATGATAGTCATAAAGTACAAGTACAAGCATAAATATGGAATAAAGCTATTTAGTAGAGGACAACTTGGGGGTACTTTGTATGGCAAATGATTGGCTTCTATTGTTTCCCGAAAAAGTAAGAGCGCTGCTCGGCGGCCTCCCCGCTGCGCTCCTGGACAAGGTGGAGGAAGTGCGCGTCCGTGAAGGACGGCCGCTAGAGATTAATTACTCCGGCAAATATCATTTTGTCGGTGTGAACGGCAGTCTGACTCAGCTTCCCGTAGAAGCCTACAAGCCGGACCGGGAGGATACGCACCGGCTGCTGGACCTGATCAGCAATCATTCGCTGTATACGATGGAAGAGGAGCTGCGCAAGGGCTTCATCACGATTCCCGGCGGGCACCGGATTGGCTTATCCGGCCGGACGGTCTTAAGCGGCGGGGGGGTTGAGCATCTCCGCGATATTACCGGCTTCAATGTGCGGATTGCCCGCGAAGTGCACGGGCTGGCAGACGGCGTGCTGCCTTATCTGCTGGACCGGGGACGGCAGCGGATTATGCATACGCTGATCCTCTCGCCGCCGCAGCATGGCAAGACCACGCTGCTGCGCGACCTCGCCAGGCAGATCTCAGCCGGAGGGCAGGGCGGACGCGAGGGCAGCCGCCCCGGCCTCAAGGTCGGCATCGTCGATGAACGCTCGGAGATCGCCGGCAGCCGCCGCGGGATTCCCGCCTTCGATGTCGGCCCGCGCACGGACATCCTGGACGGCTGTCCCAAAGCGGAAGGCATGATGATGATGATCCGCTCACTATCGCCCGATGTGCTGATCGCCGATGAGATCGGCCGCCTGGAGGATGCGGATGCAGTAACCGAGGCGCTGCACGCCGGCATCTCGGTAGTCGCTTCCGCGCATGGCAAGGAAGTGTCCGAGCTGGCCCGCCGTCCCGGCCTTGGCGGTCTGCTGGAGCACCGGATGTTCGAGCGGTATGTAATCCTGCACCGTTCGGAGGTTGGCCTGTCCTTCCGCATCCTGGACGCCCAGAAGCGCGGGCTGCTGCTGATCTCTCCGGAAGAGCGGACAGGCGGTGACCGGCATGCTTAAGCTGCTCGGGGCAGTGCTCATCGTGCTTGCGGGCACGCTGGCCGGCTTCAAGCGGGCTGCCCAGTATGCTGACAGGCCCCGGCATATCAGAGGCCTGATCGCAGCGCTGCAGCGGCTGGAGACGGAGATCCAGTACGGCTATACCCCGCTGCCGGAGGCGCTGCGCCGGATCGGGATGCAGAGCAAGGAGCCGCTGAGAGCATTCTTCCTCACCGCAGCGGAAGAGATGAGCCCGCCGCATAACTGCAGCGCCGAGGAAGCCGTGCAGCGGTCCATGGAGATTCACTGGAGCAGCGCTTCCCTGAAAGGAACAGAGAAGGAAATTTTCCGGCAGCTCAGCTGCACACTCGGAACCAGTGACAGATCGAATCAGAGCACGCATATTGCACTGGCTTTACAGCAATTGAAGCAGGAAGAGACAGCGGCCAGAGAAGATCAGGGCAAATATGAAAAAGTGAGTAAAAGCCTGGGTCTGCTGCTTGGAGCATTGATCGTCATTTTGATCTTTTAGCGAGGTGCCAGGAATGAATATTGAAGTCAACGCGATCTTTCAGATTGCCGGCATCGGCATCATTATCGCCATGATCCACACGGTGCTTAAGCAGATGGGCAAAGAGGACATCGCCCACTGGGTAACGATTGTCGGTTTTATCATCGTGCTGTTCATGGTGATCCGCATGCTGGACGGACTGCTTCAGGAAATCAAAACGATCTTTCTTTTTCAATAGGCTGGGGTTATGGAAATCATTCAAGTAGTGGGAATAGGGATTCTGTCGACCGTCCTCATCCTTGTCCTGAAGGAACAAAAGCCGATGTTCGCTTTTCTGCTGACTACTGCGGCAGGCATACTGATTTTTCTGTTCCTGATCGGCAAGATCGGAACGATTCTCGGCACGCTGGAGCGGGTGGCAGAGTCCTCCGGGATGGAAATGATCTACATCAAAACCGTGTTTAAAATCATCGGCATTTCGTATATCGCGGAGTTCGGGGCACAGATCGTGCGCGATGCCGGACAAGAATCGATCGCTTCCAAAATCGAGCTGGCCGGCAAGGTGCTGATCATGGTGCTGGCCGTACCGATTATCAGCATCATTATAGAAACGGTGATGAAGCTGCTGCCTGCGTGAGATTCAGAAGCAGTAGCGGAAGGCCACAGGAAAGCGGGGTGAGGGTATGCAGGAGCGCAGTATTTTTCGTCCGCCAAAAGGTTGCAGGCTGCTCGTTCTGCTCCCCTGTCTGCTGCTTCTGCTGTGTGCAGGAACCGCTTATGCAGCTCCGGCTTCTCAAACGCAGACACAGACACAAACACAGGCGCAAACGCAAACGGGAGGCAGCGGAGGCTCCTCATCCCCTGTAGACCAGTGGGTGAAGGGGCAGGTAGAGAACCTTCCTACAGACGGGGTAGAGACGTACTGGGATCAGCTGATGAAGGACTACGGGGGCTTTTTCCCGGAAGGCAAAACACCCTCGCTGATGGATATGCTGCTGCCCGGAGAAGACGGATTAAGCTTCAAAAGCGTATTGTCCGGCCTGACCCGCTTCATGTGGCATGAGGTGCTCTACAACGGCAAACTGCTGGTTACGATTGTGATGATCAGCGTGCTGAGTATGATTCTGGAGACGCTGCAGACCGCTTTTGAACGGAAATCCGTCAGTAAAATCGCTTATATGCTCTGTTACATGGTGGTACTGGTCATTGCCGTGAACAGCTTCAACATCTCCATCGGCTATGCCAAGGATGCCATTGACCGGATGATCGACTTCATGATGGCGATGATTCCGCTGCTGTTCGCGCTGCTGGCTTCGATGGGCAATATTGTAACGGTGTCGGTGACCCATCCGCTGATCGTGTTCATGATCCATACGGTGGGCACGATGATTCACAGCATAGTGTTCCCGCTGCTGTTCTTCTCGGCGGTGCTGCATTTGGTGAGTGCGATGTCGGAGAAATACAAGCTGACCCAGCTGGCCAACCTGCTGCGCAATATCGGGGCCGGATTGCTCGGAGTGCTGCTTACCGTCTTTCTCGGGGTAATCTCGGTCAGAGGAATCACCAGCTCGGTCACTGATGGTGTAACCATCCGCGCCGCCAAATATATCACAGGCAATTTCGTGCCGGTTATCGGCAAAATGTTCGCAGATGCCACTGATACCGTAATCTCGGCATCACTGCTGGTTAAGAACGCCATCGGGCTCTCGGGGGTCATTATCATCCTCTTCCTCTGTGCCTTCCCGGCAATCAAAATTCTGGTGCTGGCCCTGATCTACAACGTAGCCGCCGCCGTTATGCAGCCGCTGGGTGAAACGCCGATTGTGACCTGCCTGCAGACGATCGGCAAAAGCATGATCTACGTGTTCGCCGCGCTGGCTGCCGTATCGCTGATGTTCTTCCTGGCCGTCACCATCATGCTGACCGCCGGGAATGTCACCGTAATGATGCGATGAGGCGGATAACATCCAGGTCCGTTTGTATGAGGTATGAGGCAGGTTGTGTGAACAAACTTTCAGGAGGTGTGCCATGAGCTGGCTCAGCGGATGGCTCCATGAACTGATTCTGGTGGTGCTGATGGCCGCTTTTGTCGAGATGCTGCTGCCCAGCAAATCCATGGAACGCTATGCCAGGCTGGTGCTCAGTCTGCTGGTTTTGCTGACCATGCTGAGTCCGATCGTCTCCATGTTGAAGGGGGACGCCAGCAAGGAGCTTAGCCTGGCCATGGAGCAGCAGGAGCGGAGCGGCGGGCTGCTCTCAGGTACAGGAGATGGCGCGGACTCGCTGGAGAAGATTCTGGCGGACGGGCGGATGCTGGCAGAGGGGGCGCGTGATCAGAGCCTGAAGCTTGCCGCCGAAGAAATAGCAGGGCAGATGCGCGATCAGATTGCCGGCAGTACCGGAATCCGCGGCGTGAATGTTACGGTGAAGCTGGGCATGGGGTCGAATCCGAGTGCGCCTCTGGGCGAAGAGGTGCCGGTGATCTCTTCGGTCACGGTAGATATGCCAGTGGCGGGAGCGGTTGCTGCAAGCGGCATACCAGGTTCAGCAGAGGGCTCACAGCCTGCTGCTAGTCCGGCATCCGAACCGATACAGATTACCCCTGTAGAACCGGTCCAGATCAGCCTGGACCAGGACGGGACGGCAAGCGAAGGTTCTGGAGCCGCAACGGGTGTTTCGCAGCCTTCAGCCGCAGGAAACGGGACGCAGGAGGAACAGGCAGCAGCGGTTGTAGAGGCCGAATCGGTCAAAAGGCTGCTCGAGCAGAACTGGAATCTGGACCCGGATTCGATTCATGTGCTGAGCGGCGGCACCAGCGCCGTGAAATCATAAGACAGAGACCAGGGAACACAAGGCAGAATGCCATATACAGAAGGAGGGAAATCAATGGCCAATTGGCTGAAAAAGCTGGAGCAGTGGGCCGGCGGCGGAAGCGGCAACCCGAAGAGGAGTCATACTTTTCGCTGGCTGATCATTATTGGCTTGCTGGGCGTAGCTATCATGCTGTTCAACTCCTTCGTGAATGTGAAGAAGCTGGACAGCGAGAATACGGGACGTGAACCGCCCGTAAGCGAGACCTCTCAGGCGGTCCTGCAGCAGGAGGCGGTGCAACCCAATTCTTTTGACAGCATCGAGCTGGCGATGGAGAACCGGACGAAGGAGATTCTGGAGAAAATCGTCGGGGTCGGCACAGTTGACATTATGGTCACCGTGGATTCCACAGAGGAAATAGTCGTGCAGCGCAATATGAATGATTCGCAGGCGCAGAGTGAGGAAACCGATGCCAGCGGCGGTAAACGCCATACCACACAATACACCAGGGACGGCGAAATCGTAACCTACAGCCAGTCCGGCGACGAAACCCCGATTATCACCAAACGGATCAAACCCCAGGTGCGCGGTGTGCTGGTTGTCGCCAAAGGGGCAGAGAATAAAGTGGTGCGTAACCTGATCGAGCAGGCGGTCGAGAAAGGGCTGAACGTGCCGAGCTACCGGATCTCCGTCGTTCCGCGCAAGCAGGAATAGGCGTTCAGCTTACAAGCCAGACATAAGCAAGCGAATTCGTAGAGGCATATTCAATAAAACTTTTAGGAGGAATCACAAATGAAGGGCAAAAGACAAACGATTTGGCTGGTTTCGATGCTCAGTTTAATGGTGGTGCTCTCGGCTTATTACCTGTTCACGGAAGACACTGGAGCTTCCATTCCCAAAGAAACCGCGGGCAGCATTCAGGTGGACACCGTGAAGGACGGGACGGGCGGCGGGACAGCTACTACGCTTGACAGTGGGCTCGTGATCAACGAAGTAACAACTGATGATTCTGTTACTGCCGATGCGGGAACCCAGACAGATGACAGCAAAACTGCTGCTGTAACTGAGGATGCCGGCAAAGATGCTGCAGACGAGACCGCAGCCGCTGACGTGACGGATGATACCACGTCCGCAGCAGTAACGGATGACAGCAGCGCAGCAGCTAACAGCTCCACCGCTGACAAGGATACGGCCGCAGCAGATACAGCGGGCAAGACAGACAAACCGGCAGCAAGCGCCGACAAATCAGCAGCAGCTTCCACAGAGAAGACTCCGGCCAAGGATGATGCGGCTATTCTGGATGAAGTAGCTTCCCAGAGCGTATCGGCCAGCAGCATGTTCACGAATTACCTGTATGAACGCGAGCAGCAGAATCTTAAGGACCACAATGATCTGCTGGCTCTGATTAATGACATGGATAAGACACCTGCGGAGAACGCGGTCGCCCAGGAACAACTCAGCAAGCTGGAGGAAAAAGAATCCAAAATCACCGGAATTGAAGAGCAGCTCCAGCAGAAATACGGTGAAGCTATTGTGAAAGAGGAAGCCGGAGATGCGTACACGATCGTAGTGCTAAGCGATAAGCTGGATGTGAAGCAGGCCGTGGGCATCGTTGACCTTGTAATGAAAGAACTGAGTGTGTCCCAGGACAAGATTAAAGTCCAATACGTATCGGAGCAGTAAGCCCTCCTGAATTAAATGAAAGAAAATAGAATAAAATGCCGAAAGAGCCCCTCTTTCCATTTCTAGCGTTTGTGATATAATACATAAAGTTATCTTGAAATATAAGAAGAATACGCAGGCAGCGGTTATCCTGAAAGCGATTCTAAAGAACCGCAAGCAGACCGAATCACAGGTTACCCGGGAAGAACGGAATATCGTACCCTGCTTATCTGCGTCCAAAATGGCTTCGAGAGAAAGCTGAAGGAGTGAACTACCCAATGTTCAAGTTAAGCGAGATTAAGGAATTAATTAAATTGCTGGACCAGACCTCTTCCGTACATGAGCTGGAGATTGAAAGCGAAGGTATGAAGCTGGCTATCCGCAAACCGGATCGCCCTGAAGCTGATGGAACAGCAATCCAGGCGACTCCTTATGCCTACCCCTTTACGCCAGCACCGCAGCCGCAAAGTCCGCAGCATGTTGCTCCTCCGGTTGTCAGTGAAGTTCCTGCTGTAACGCAGCAGCAAGCATCCTCCGCTGAAGGCGCATTACATAAAATCGTCTCTCCGATGGTAGGGACCTTCTATAGTGCTGCTTCTCCGGAAACACCGTCCTTTGTAAGTGTGGGAGACCGGGTCCATGAGAAATCAACGGTCTGCATCATTGAAGCCATGAAGCTGATGAATGAGCTGGAAGCGGAAGTGAAAGGCGAAATCGTCTCCGTCCTGGCCGAGAACGGCCAGTTAGTGGAATACGGCCAGCCGCTGTTTCTGGTGAGAGCGGAATAATTGCCGCGAGAATCATGAGGAGCCTGCAAGCTTCGCTAAACTTTGGGAGGAAAAGCATGAACATTCAAAAAGTGTTGATTGCCAACCGCGGCGAAATCGCGGTCCGCATTATCAGGGCCTGCCGTGAACTGGGCATTTCCACCGTAGCAGTCTATTCGGAGCCGGACCGGGATTCACTGCATGTCCGTCTGGCTGATGAAGCGTACTGTATTGGTCCGATGCCCGCCAAGGACAGCTATCTGAATTTTACAAATATTATGAGCGTAGCCACGCTCACCGACTGTGATGCCATTCATCCCGGCTATGGCTTCCTGGCCGAGAATGCGGATTTCGCGGAGATTTGTGAATCCTGCAATATTACATTCATAGGCCCCTCTCCGGATGCTATTACACGGATGGGTGACAAGGCTGTAGCCAAAGAAACCATGAAGCTGGCCGGAGTTCCGATTATTCCGGGCTCTGACGGGCTTGTCGGCGACATAGAGGAAGCGGTTATGCTGGGCCGTGATATTGGTTATCCGATCATCGTCAAGGCTACAGCAGGCGGCGGAGGCAAAGGCATCCGCATTGCCGAGGACGAAGCATCACTGGTGAAGCAGATTACAGCTGCCCAGCAGGAAGCGCAGAAGGCTTTTGGCAACGCTGGTGTGTATCTTGAGAAATTCCTGACCGGCATGAAGCATGTGGAGATTCAGATTATCGCCGATAATCATGGCAATGTAGTCCATCTGGGTGAACGGGACTGCTCCGTGCAGCGCCGCCGCCAGAAGCTGATTGAAGAAGCGCCTTGCTCCGTGCTTACCCCGGAGGTCCGTGATGCAATGGGTCAAGCGGCTGTACGGGCTGCGCAGGCGGTAAATTACTCGGGAGCGGGTACGCTGGAATTCCTGCTGGGGCCGGACGGACAGTTCTACTTCATGGAGATGAACACGCGTATCCAAGTTGAGCATCCGGTAACGGAGATGGTCACCGGTGTGGATCTGATCAAGGAAATGATCTCTGTGGCGGAAGGCAACCCTTTGTCCTTCACCCAGGAGGATATTGTGATCAACGGCTGGTCGATTGAATGCCGCATTAACGCCGAGGACCCTGAACGTAATTTCATGCCATCTCCGGGCAAAATCGGCTTCTATCTGCCGCCGGGCGGACTTGGAGTGCGGGTGGACAGCGCGGCTTATCCGGGCTACACCATTTCACCTTTTTATGACTCGATGATCGCCAAGCTGATCGTCTGGGCGCCGACGCGCTATGAAGCCATTGCCAAGATGAAACGGGCTTTATCCGAATTCGCTGTGGAAGGCATACATACAACCATACCTTTCCATCAGAGATTGCTGGAGCATCCGGTATTTTTGGACGGGAATTTCGATATCAAATTCCTGGAAGAGTATGAAATTTAGGACGACTTCTCATTGTTTGTCATAAAGTTCGTCAAATGATATAGTATGTTTAATAAGAGACGTGCTGCCTGCTTGAAATGCCCGAATAACTTTTTTACCGGAAAGGTGTGAAGTCCAAAATGAGTACATTGCCGACAGAATACGAACGTACGGAAATTGGTGAGATCCAGATTGCTCCTGAAGTGATCGAGGTTATCGCAGGTTTGGCAACCGTAGAGGTTAAAGGTGTGGCCGGAATGAGCGGCGGTTTCGCCGGAGGAATCGTGGAGCTTCTCGGACGCAAGAACTTGTCTAAGGGCGTTAAGGTTGAAGTTGGACAACGCGAAGCTGCAGTGGATGTATCCGTAATCATTGAATACGGCAACCGTCTTCCTGAAGTGGCTGCTGAAATTCAGCGCAACGTTAAGCGTTCCATCGAAACCATGACCGGTCTGACTGTGGTAGAAGTGAATGTGCATATCCATGATGTGCAGTTCAGAAACGCCACAAGTGTTGACAAAAGCGAAGATACAGACGCGGTTATCCGCGTGAAGTAAAGGCCTTTGTTCTTCCATAAACCCCCGACGTACGTCGAGGGTTTACCTTAATTTAAGGAGGTTATGTGACTCGTGGCCAAAATTCTGGACAGGCTTCTGCTGTTCCTTTACAGCTTAAGTATCGGAATACTATCTGTAATTGCCATCCTCCTCTTGAGCGGCGCCATTCCGGACACGTTTGAGATTCCTGACGGGCCGGGGGCCTATATCGCTGCGATTACAGCTGCGGTTATTCTTTTCCTGCTGAGCATCCGTTTCTTCTACATCTCCCTGCGCCGCGACCGTGCTTCCCTGCCGTCCGTGGATCAGCGTACAGAGTATGGGGACATTCAGATTTCCATGGAAACCATCGAGAACCTCAGCCTCAAGGCTGCAGGCAAAGTGAAGGGCATCCGTGATCTGAAGTCGCGCATCCGCGTCTCGCAGGCCGGACTTGAAATTATGATCCGGGCAGTTGTGGACGGCGAGCATTCCCTGCCTCTGCTTACTACGGAGGTGCAGCGCCAGGTGCATGATTTCGTGCAGGAAACAACCGGAATTCCGGTAGCGGATGTATCTGTATATATTGCTAACCTCACACAATCACCAAGCTTCAAAAGTCGAGTGGAATAGAGGTGAGTTTCCCTTATGTCTTGGAAAGAAGTATGGGAAAGTCACGGGGGTAGAATTGCCGGAGTTACCTTCGGGGTCGTTCTCGGTTTGATTTATCTGATTAGCGGTTTTTGGGATATGCTGTTCTTTGCACTGGTAGTGTTCATCGGATATACGCTTGGCAAAAGAAAGGATACCGCACAGGCTCCCCTGTTTCAGTGGCAGGAGCTCGTGAGCCGGCTGTCCGGACGCTGGCGTCCCTTCAAATGAACCGCGATAGTCTTTCTCCCGGAAGCCTGGAACCCGTTACTTTGAGTTGCTGACCTGCGGAAGAACGGCTGCGCGGTTTTTTGTATGTGTGAATTGCAGCAAGGGATTGAAGTTACAGGGTATAGCCCAGAATAACTGTATCCGCCGCAAATGCTTTAAGAAGATTTAAGAAATTCAAATACAAAGTATGCTAGTTAAGACTGTAGGAGGAACAAATGAAAAGACGTTTAGCGAGAGAAATTATTGTCCAGAGCCTGTATCAGATGGAAATGAATGATGTGGAAGTTACCGAGGCTGTAGAAATGCTGATTGAGGAAGCTGCCGATGAGAACGAAACCGAACGCGTCATCACTGACGAGACCGAGCTGAAGGCTTATGTGATAGCCCATGTAAACGGCGTTTGGGAGCACAAAATGGCCATCGACGATATGCTGGAGCATTACCTCAAAGGCTGGCAGATGAGCCGCCTGTCCCGTGTTGACCGTCAGATTCTGCGTCTGGCCACGTTCGAGATGATTTTTGCCAGCGATGTGCCAGCTAAGGTAGCTGTCAATGAGGCGATTGATCTGGCCAAGCATTTCGGCACCGATGATTCCGGTAAATTCGTAAACGGCGTACTCGGCAAGATGATTCAGGATGTAGATACGCTTAGAGCGGATCTGTAATCGTTAAATAGACAAAAGGGGAGAGACTTACATGACAGCAGCGATTATCAGCGGTAAACAGGTATCGGACGAAATTCGGATCAGCATTGCCCGGGAGGTTGCAGAGCTCGCGGAACGTGGCGTTAAGCCCGGTCTTGCTGTCGTTCTGGTCGGTGAAGATCCGGCTTCTCAGGTCTATGTGCGCAACAAAGAGAAATCATGTATTGAGCTGGGCTTCCATTCCGAGGTTCACCGGCTGGATGCGGCAACCAGCCAGGAGGAGCTGCTGGCTCTGGTGGCTGATCTGAACGGCCGTGATGATATTGACGGCATTCTCGTGCAATTGCCGCTTCCGAAGCATATTGAAGAGAAGGCAGTTATTAATGCCATCTCCGTGGAGAAGGATGTTGACGGGTTCCATCCGGTCAATGTAGGGAATCTGGTGATCGGTGATGACAGTCTGCTCCCTTGTACTCCTGCGGGTGTCATCGAATTGATCAAACGGACAGGTACTGATATTTCCGGCAAGCATGCTGTGGTTATCGGCCGCAGCAATATTGTCGGCAAGCCGGTGTCCCTGCTGCTGCAGCGTGAGAATGCCACGGTTACCATGTGCCATTCACGCACGGCGAACATGGCTGAACTCAGCCGTCAGGCGGATATTCTGGTTGTTGCCATCGGCCGGGCTAACTTCATCGATGCTTCCTTCGTGAAGCCGGGTGCAGTTGTTATTGATGTCGGAATGAACCGCCTGGATACCGGCAAGCTTGCCGGTGATGTCGATTACGAGAGTGCCCGTGAAGTCGCCGGGTTTATTACGCCTGTGCCGGGCGGAGTAGGGCCGATGACGATCACCATGCTGATGAGCAACACGCTGATCGCGGCCAAACGCCGCCACGGCCTGAAGTAGGCTAAGCTTATGGCGGCAGAGCGGCAGGTTTACTCCATTAAGGAACTTAACAAGTATATCCGCATGAAGCTGGATTCGGATGCGGTGCTCTCCGATGTATGGATCCGCGGTGAAATATCGAATTTCACCCACCACGGAAGCGGGCATATGTATTTCACGCTGAAGGATGAGAGCAGC
>NZ_JUEI01000014.1:0-69721 GCF_000802655.2 Paenibacillus sp. IHB B 3415
CCCCCCCGGGGGCACGACCTATTTCATGCAGGGAACAATGTGGTGTGATGATTTGTATATGAGCACCCCTTTTCTGGTCCGGTACTATCAGCTAACCGGAAATGCTGCCTATCTGGATGACGCCGTGGCCCAGTTTCTGCACTACCGCGAGCGGCTGTTCCAGCCGGAGCTTGGCATTATGCACCATGTCTATGACTATAAATTCGGCAAGCCGAATGGTGTGCCTTGGGGCAGAGGCAACGGCTGGGTGCTGTTCTCACTGACCGAGCTGCTGGAGATTCTGCCGGAGCAGCACCCGCAGCGGCCGGAGCTGCTGGATTATTTCCGGGAGCTGTGTGAAGGGTATCTGCGGCTACAGGATGCTGCAGGGCTATGGCATCAAGTTCTGACGGATGCCGAATCCTATGCGGAGGCATCCTGCTCTTCAATGTTCGTGTATGCCTTCGCTAGAGGGGTGCGCAGAGGCTGGCTGCTCGAGCCGCACCCCTACGCCGCTGCGGCAATACGCGGCTGGCACGCCCTTGCCGAATACTGCATAGACAAGCAGGGGAATGTCTACGGCGTCTGCCGGGGATCAGGCTACTCGTTCAATAAGCTCTATTACAAGGAGCAGCTCACCTGGCAGCTCAACGATACTCACGGAATTGGCATAGTACTACTGGCCGGTATTGAAGCGCTTGAGCTTACGCGGGAGCTGGAAGCACAGAAACGATAAAGAAATTATACTGTATTGATAATATTTGCTGGCTGAGGCTGTCTAGTAAGCAGATTCACTGCTTACTAGACAGCCTCTTTGCTATGTAACAGCACTGCTCCAGAGAAACGGAGCAAAAAGGAGTAAATCATCGGCCGCTTAAGAACGAAAGCAAAGAATACGCCTTCATTCATGCAGGGACGGCATTTTTGGCTTCTTTTGTCAACCGCAGCGTTTTACATTAAATGGCTGCAGGCGTAAGATTCAAATCAACAACCGAATGAAATTTAACTGTTCTCAAATGGCTGAATTCCAGTAATGGGAACGGGGGAACCAACGGTGATTATGGCTTTTGCTCAGATAGCGGCCGCTCACCTGGGGTGAATCCTTGCTGCATGCTGTAACGGTGCTCCGGCAAGGTAGGGCAATCTCGCTGCCCGAATCCGTCAGCTAACCTCGTAAGCCTCGAAGAGAGAGGATGAGCGCCATGATCGATTAACCGACCACGGAGAGCCCTGCTGCTGCTGTGGTCTTTTTGCTGTGCAGGCAGCAGGGGAAGACGGTCTGAATTAAGAATTGAAATTCTTATAACAACGAAAAAAGTATCTTTATAATGTGATCTGAACTGCCTAAGGAGGTGATGGTTATCTTAACTATATTTATCGTGTGCTTCTGGGTCGGACTGCTCCTGCTCCTCAGCGGCGGACTTCATGGGCATGGCCTGGCGGGTCATCTGCATGCGGGGGGCGGTGACGCCGGGGGTCCGGGCTTTGTGCCTATACTCCCGCTGATGGTGTTTGTCACAGTCTGGGGCGGCTCTGGTTATGTGCTTATCCGCTTCAGCGGAATGAGCGTGCTTGCAGTAGTGCTGATCTGTACCATGATTGCCTTGCTGACAGGGTGTCTGATGTATGCAGTGCTGGCCCGGGTGATGACCCGGTATGACAGCAGCATGAATGAATTGGATTATGAGCAGGCAGGGCAGCTTGGATACATCAGTGTGCCTGCAGCGGATGGGGCAGCCGGGGAAATGAAATATGTGCTGCACGGAACGATGCGCTCCATTGGAGTGCGGGCAGCAACAGGCCAGCAGCTCGTGAGGGGCGACAGGGTGATTATTTTGAAGGTGGATAAGGGAATGGCGGAAGTAACCCTCTTCGAGAGGGAATTCGGAGAATTATAAATGACGGGGAGTGTCGGACCAAATGGTTATTCTTTATTTAATCTCAGGCATTGTTGTTGTTATTCTGCTGGCTTTGTTCAGTATCGTGACCGCTTATAAAAAAGTCCCGCCCAATCAGGCGATGATTGTATACGGTCTCGGCGGTAAAAGAGTGGTGCAGGGCGGCGGGACGTTCGTCATCCCCGGCTTCCAGAACAATAAGACCATCTCTATGATGCTGATGAGCTTCGATGTCATTCCGGCGCAGGCGATGTTCTCCCGGCAGGGCATCAAGCTCAACCTGGAGGCGGTCGCCCAGATAAAAATCAAAAGCGATCCCACCGCTATTCTGACGGCCAGTGAGCAGTTCATCGACCGGCCGGAAGAAGACCGCGAGACGATTATCCTGCATTCGGTGGAGGGCCACCTGCGCGGCTTGATCGGGCAATTGACGGTGGAATCCATCCTCAAGACGCCTGATGAAATCAACAGCAAAATGAGGGAGACCTGCTCGGAGGACCTCGACAAGATGGGGCTTGAGGTCGTCAGCTTCACCATCAAAAAAATTACGGATGACAAAGGGTATATCGACAATATGGGGGTTCCGGAAATTGAGCGCATCCGCCGCGATGCCAGCATTGCCAAGGCGGAAGCGGAACGCGACATTCAGATCAAGCAGGCCGAGGCGGAGAAGGAATCCTCCATTGCCAAAGCCAATGCGCATCAGGCCACCATTGAAGCGGGAACCGCCGCCCGTGCGAAGGAATCCCTGTTCGAGAAGGAACTGAACATTAAGCAGGCGGATTTCAAGCTGGAGACAGAAGTGAAGAAGGCACAGGCGGATCTTGCGTATGAATTGCAGCAGAACAAAATTAAGCAATCACTCGTTACCGAACAGGTCAAGATCACGCAGATGGAAGCGGAGGCCAACCGCACAGTCCGGGAAATTGAAGTCGAGCTGAGACAGCGGGAGCTGGAGGCAACGGTGATCAAGCCTGCCCAGGCGGAGAACCAGGCTACGGTCATGAGAGCGGAAGCCGCCAAGCAGCGGCAGATTCTTGAGGCGGAAGCAGAGGCAGCGACAACGACCAAGCGCGGACTGGCCACGGCGGAAGCTGAGCTGGCGAAAGGGAGAGCGAATGCGGAGATTGTCCAGCTGGCCGGAGCAGCGGAAGCGGGAGCCCTGGAGAAGAAAGCCGAAGCGTACAAACAGTTCACACAAGCTGCGCTTACCGTGGAATTCCTGAAAATCCTGCCGGAGCTGGCTGAGAAAATTGCTTCCCCGCTCGCCAAGGTGGATAAGATTACAGTGATTTCCCAGGATGGAGCTACCTCAGGCGTGAACAAAATTACCGGTGATATTGCCAAAATAATGGCCCAGGTTCCTGAGTTGACCCAGACGCTTACCGGTATGAATGTGACCGAAGCGCTCAGCGGACTGCTTGGCCGGGATAAAGAGCAGTAATTCATATACAGCAGCAATAAAGCCGCCGTTCTTTCGTTAATGGAGAATTGCGGATTTATTGCTTTTTTGTGTTCCGGATTCTCACTGGTCACAGACGTGAAGTTAGATTTGTAGTAAACTGGAAGGAATGTACAGTCTGCTCGCAATTATTCTACAGAAAAGAATGTGATATGTTTATGCAGCTTCAGGCTCGACTGCCGGCCAAAAAATGGCTGGAGAAGTACCTTTCCGGGGAAGGGATGGATTATCGGCAAATTGTAGCTTTATTTATTCCGATCCTGATTGACCAGGCTTTCATCATCGGGCTTAATCTGGTAAACACTGCGATGATCAGCTCATCCGGCATGGCGGCGGTCAGTGCGGTGAATATGGTAGATTCACTGAATATTTTCCTGATCAACGTGTTCGTTGCCATTGCTACCGGCGGGACAGTGGTCGTTGCGCAGTACAAAGGCAGCGGCAACGACCGGATGGTATCCCAGGCTACGGCGGGTTCGGTTACCTCGGTATCGCTGATCGCCGTGGGAATCGGACTTCTGCTCATGGGCTTCCACACGCCGATACTGAACCTGCTGTTCGGAACAGCTTCCGCCGATGTGTTGGATAATGCCCGGATCTACATGATCGGCAGCAGTATTTCTTATCTGGGGATCGCCGTGGTTCAGGCTGTGTGCGGTGCGCTGCGCGGCGTCGGCAGGACGCGGGCTTCGCTGATGCTGTCGCTGATCATGAATCTGTTATACGTACTCCTGAACGTAGTCTTCATTAACCTGCTGCACATGGGTGTGCTGGGGATGACGCTGGCGGTCAATATCGCGCGGTATGCGGGCATGATCTTTGCCCTGGTGTACCTGTTCAAGATTGACACGGTACTGCGTGTGCGGGTCCGCGACCTGTTCCATGTTCCGATCTCCATGCTGCGCAGAATTATGTTCATCGGCGTTCCATTTGCAGCTGAGCAGATGTTCTTCAATGGCGGCAAGCTGCTGACCCAGATTTTTATTGTTAGTATGGGCACCTATGCGATTGCGACCAATGCTATTGCCGGCTCGCTGGCGATGGTGTTTCAGATTCCGGCCAGTGCGTTGTCGCTGACGATCGTAACGGTGGTCGGCCAATGCATCGGGCGGGGGGATGTGGCAGATGCCAGAAAATTCATCAAGTCCTTCCTCTGGATCGGTTCAGCCTCGTATGCCTTGGTCGCCCTGCTCCTGATGCCGCTGTTCCATCCGCTGGTGTCGATCTTCTCTCCGCCTCCTGAGATCATTGACGACTTGTTTGTAGTCCTGCTGGTGAATGCTATTGCCCAGATTCCGCTGTGGGCGGTCAGCTTCATTCTGCCGTCCGCGCTGAGGGCAGCGGGGGATTCCCGCTTCACCTCTATCACCTCCATGCTGTCGATGTGGCTGTTCCGGGTCGTATTCGGCTACATTCTCGGGATCGTCCTCGGCTACGGTGTGCTGGGGGTCTGGCTGGCGATGAACTGCGAGTGGGCCGTCCGGGGATTTGTGTTTCTATGGCGCTTCAGAGGCGAGAAATGGTTTGCGCACAAGCTGATCTGATAGCTGCTGGTGATAAGGCTGTCCCCTGGCGGATCTCCCATAATGAAATAGTCCTATTTAAGAGAAAAAGATAACAGAGCAGCACTTCTCGCGTTATGAGAAGTGCTGTTCTGCGTTTTTTGCATTGCGTGCAGATTCCCTGCACGTGGTGTAATGAAGTGAAGGCTGGCGCGATATGATGTCGAGCCGCGTCGGGCTGTCCAAGTGTTCTCCGGTAGGAGTGGCTTCTTCAGGCCAGCAAGTGGAAAAACGTATCTTAATTCGTCAATTTCTGAGCGATGTGCGGAAGCAAGTGGAAAAACAACATCTAATAGGGGGAGTTTTCACTACTTTGGATGAAATGGAGTGATTTAAGTGCTGTTTATCCAACTGCTGATTAAGCAGGGGGACATTCGCTCATCAGCAAGTGTAGAAAATCCAACTATTTCCGGTCTCTATAGCATCCGGATTGTAGAGTGGTAGATAGGTGCTTCTTAGTTGTGACACTCCAGGAAATGAACTATAAAAAGCACGGTACAATCTTTAGTTTCGGGTAAGACGCGTTTTTTGCATTGTGCTACGATTTGGGTTGAGAAGGGGGGCAGCTTTCACATAACTGTAAGCGCTTAACTCAAAAGAAATCCAAATTCATACAGAGGAGTGCAATGCATGAAGCGAATAATCAAGCAAGTCTCTCTCGTATTACTGGCGGCCGTCCTGCTTCTTCCGGCAGGCGGGTATATTCCCGCTGCTCAGGCAGCAGAGGCCCCGGTCACGGTATATCACGAAACCTTTGCGGGCGGCACAGGCAAGGCAGTCCAATCCGGAGGCGCCAGCCTCAGTGCAGTCACGGGAGTTCCTTTTGACGGAAATGCCGATGGGGCAGCGTTATACGTTAGCAACCGGGTAAATAACTGGGATGCGGTTGATTTCAAATTCTCGGATGTCGGCCTCAAGAACGGGCACACATACTCCGTCACTGCTGTCGTCTACGTTGACGCTAATGTAGCGCTCCCGGACGATGCGGCGGCGGCGCTCCAGACGGTGAACAGCTATGGGAATTATACGGCAGTACCCTATGTGGCAGGCCAATCAGTCACACTAAAGAAAACATTCACTGTGGATACCAGTGCCGTGGACCCCGACAAGAAGGATCATTCCTTGCGCATCAACTCCAACGAGGCCGGGGCCGCAGTGCCATTTTATCTTGGAGATATTCTGTTCACTGAAGAGGGCACTCCAGGCGGCGGGGAAGAACCTGTCCGGGACCCGGCTTTACCATTCAATACGATCACCTTTGAAGACCAGACGGCAGGCGGCTTCACCGGCAGAGCGGGAACCGAGCTGCTTACTGTAACCGGTGAAGAGAATCATACGGCTGATGGTTCCTACGCGCTGAAGGTGGAAGGCAGAACCTCTACCTGGCACGGGCCTTCCCTGCGTGTGGAGAAATACGTGGATAAGGGCAGCGAATACAACATCTCTGCCTGGGTCAAGCTGATCGATCCTGCCAGCTCGCAGCTCCAGCTGTCTACGCAGGTGGGCAATGACAGTGGTGCGAGTTATGTGGCTCTGTCCCCCAAGACGATCAGCACTGCTGACGGCTGGGTGAAATTTGAGGGCAGCTACCGCTATAACAGTGTGGGCGGCGAATATCTGACCCTTTATATTGAAAGCTCCAATAACACAGCAGCCTCCTTTTATATCGACGATATCACTTTTGAGCATACAGGCACCGGCCCGGTGGATATTCAAAGGGATCTGGTTCCTCTAAAAGCAGCCTATCAGAATGACTTCTTGATCGGTAACGCGATTTCAGCCGAGGATCTGGAAGGTGTCCGGCTGGATCTGCTGAAGATGCATCACAACGTTGCTACCGCAGGCAATGCCATGAAGCCGGATGCACTGCAGCCGACTAAGGGGAATTTCACTTTTACAGCGGCAGATGCGATGGTGAACAAGGTGCTGGCTGAAGGGATGAAGATGCACGGGCATGTGCTGGTATGGTACCAGCAGTCGCCTGACTGGATGAACCTGACCACGGATGCAGCAGGCAATACCGTTCCTTTGGGGCGTGCCGAAGCACTCACCAATCTTAGAACTCATATCCGGGAGGTTATGGAGCATTTTGAGGGCAGGGTGATCTCCTGGGATGTAGTCAACGAAGCAATGAATGATAACCCGTCTAACCCATCCAACTGGCAAGGGGCTCTGCGTCAATCCCACTGGTATGATGCTATCGGAGCGGACTATGTAGAGCAGGCTTTCCTGGCGGCCAGAGAGGTGCTGGACGATCATCCAGAGTGGGATATCAAGCTGTATTACAATGATTACAACGATGATAATCAGAACAAAGCCCAGGCCATCTACAGTATGGTCAAGGAAATCAACGACAGGTACGCGCTTACTAACCCCGGGAAGCTGCTGATTGACGGTGTGGGGATGCAGGCACATTACAATATCAACACCAATCCCGATAACGTCAAGCTGTCACTGGAGAAATTCATCTCGCTTGGAGTAGAGGTGAGCATTACCGAGCTCGATATTCAAGCCGGAAGCGACAATAAGCAAACGGAGAAGGAATTGGTCGACCAGGGCTATCTGTATGCGAAATTGATGGATCTCTACAAGACATATGCTGCCAATATCGCACGTGTTACCTTCTGGGGAATGGATGACCGTACCAGCTGGAGAGCTGTCTCAAGTCCGCTGCTGTTTGACAGGGATTTGCAGGCCAAACCGGCATATTACGGCGTCATCGATCCGGCAAAATATATGGCAGAGCATCAACCGAACACGACAGAGGCTAATGTGTCTGAGGCCGTTTACGGCACACCGGTCATTGACGGAACAGCGGATGCAATCTGGTCCTCAGCGCCTGAGATGGCAGTGAACCGGTATCAGCTGGCCTGGCAGGGCGCAAGCGGAACCGCGCGTACTTTGTGGGATGAACAGAATCTATATGTCCTGGTCCAGGTCAGCGACGCCCAGCTGGACAAGAGTAACACGAATGTGTGGGAGCAAGACTCTGTCGAGGTCTTCCTGGATGAGAATCTGGGCCGTACCACCTTCTATCAGGACGATGACGGACAGTTCCGGGTCAATTATGACAATGAAGCCTCCTTCAGTCCGGCAGCCATCGGTGCAGGCTTCGAGTCGGCAGCCAAGGTTGCCGGAACAAGCTATACCCTTGAAATGAAGATTCCGTTCAAAAAAATCACCCCGTCCGGCGGCACCAAGGTCGGCTTCGACACTCAGATTAACGATGCCAAGAGCGGCGTCCGGCAAAGTGTTGCCGCCTGGAATGATACCACCGGGAACGGTTATCAGGACACGTCTGTGTACGGCATATTGACTCTCAAGAGCAGGGATGAAGAGCCGGAACCGACAACGGCACCAACGCCGACACCGGCAGCAACGACACAACCAACTGCGGAACCAACAGCAGAACCAACACCAACAGCTACACCAACCCCGGCACCGGTATCTGGCGGAACAAACTATGTCAATAGCACACCTACACCGAAGCCTGTGAATCTTGAGAGTAAGGACGGCGTGGTTACGATCAGACCTGAAATCAAGAATCAGGGAGGAGAGGCAAAGGCCACGGTTACGGGCGATATTCTGCGCAAAGCGCTGGAGCAGGCAGTCCCGGCAGCAGACGGCATGAAACAAATCGTGATCGACCTGCCGAAGCAGACGGGTGCAGCCTCATACGAAGTTGAACTGCCGCTGCAAAGCCTGAAGGGGCAGGCGAACTTCGTGCTTGTGATCAAGACAGGCCCTGCAACGCTCGCAATCCCAGGCGGGCAGCTGGCTGGCATTACAGCAAACAGTGAATACATCTCCATTCATGTAAAAGAGTCCCCGGCGGCCAGTCCGGATGCGGCAGCCCGCAGTCTGACCGGCAGTCGTCCGGTAGTGGAGCTGAAGTTGTCGGCCGGAGGCCGGGAGATGGCCTGGAGCAGCCCGGATATGCCTATAACTGTTTCAATTCCTTACAAGCCGGCAATGGAAGAGCTGGGTTACCCCGATTCACTGCTGGTGCGCCATCTCCGTGAGGATGGCCATATGACTGCTGTCGTGAACAGCCGTTATGATGCGGCGAACGGATCACTTGTGTTCCAGACATCAGAGTTTGGCACTTTTGCAGCGGCGTATGCTCCATTGACATTCACGGATCTGGGGAATCTGTCTTGGGCTAAGCAGGCTGTCGCTGCCATGGCGGCGCGTGATCTTGTGAAGGGAACCTCCAGCGGTAATTTCTCCCCGGCGGTTCCAGTGAGCAGAGCAGATTTCACCGCATCCCTTCTGAAGGTGCTTGAACTCAAAGCTACTGCAGAAGCAGGTGCTGGATTCAGCGATGTCGGGAATAATGCTGAGCATTTCAAGGAGCTTGCCGCCGCGAAGCAGCTCGGCATCGTCACCGGCTATGCAGATAACACCTTTAAGCCGGACAGCACGATTTCACGTCAGGAGATGATGGTGATCGCCGCCCGCGCGCTGAAGTCAGCCGGGATAGCGGCACACGGCAGCGGAACTCTGGATGCTTACGCGGATGCAGAGCGAATCTCCGCTTACGCCAAGGACAGTCTGGAAGCTCTGCTGAAATATGGAGTTGTGAACGGTAAGAACGGCAGGCTTGCCCCGGATGATACTCTTACCCTGGCGGAAGCAGCGGTCATTCTGTACCGGATCTGGAAGCTGTAATTAGGACTTAGAGTTTTCTTTCTGATTGAGCGCAACAACAGCCAGCCGCCGGGCGGATTCCCGGAGGCTGGCTGTTTATGTTGCAGGTTTATTTTTGTTTTTAAGTATGCCGGCAATCAGCGTCCATTGTAATTCCGTACAAGTTCATCCATCACGCGGCTGGTACGGATAGCGGTATCGCCGGTGCTGAGAGCGGTGCCGCATCCTAGAAGCTCATCTACAATGGACTGGATCAGCGGCTGCTGGATATGGGGCGGGTGGGCAATGAATTCAGGGTACTCCCCGTCTTCGGTCCGGAGAATAACCGGCTGCTCCGCAAAGGTGGAGAAGGTGATACTGCCACGGCTGCCGATGATTTCAGTAACGTCTTCGTTAGAAAAGGCATTAAAGCACCAGATGCCCGTCCCATGAACGCCTGTCTCAAAGCGGTATCTGCCGGATACGGTATCCTCAGGTTTGTAGGGGCTTCCAAAGTTGGACGCATGTCCGTTGACATCCTTAATCGGGCCGAGCAGGAAATCGAGCAGATCCAGCGTATGGCTGCCCACATCCAGCAATAACCCGCCGCCGGAAATTGCCGGGTCCACCCGCCAGTTCTCCTCACTTACCGCCGTGAGCGGCTTAGTCATATGCAGAGTGCGCACAAACCTGGGTTCGCCGATCGCTCCCGTGTCCAGCCACTCCTTAACCTTGCGGAAACGCGGAAGCCCTCTCCGGTAATAAGCGACGTACAGCGGAACCCCCGCCTGCCCGCAGGCAGCAATCATGGCTTCGCATTCCGCCGTATTAAGACCCATCGGCTTCTCCACATAGACAGGCTTTCCGGCCTGCGCTGCCGCTAAGGTGTACTCCATATGGGTGGACGGCGGTGTAGCGATATACACGGCATCCACGCCGGGATCGGCTATCAGACTGGCTGCCCCGTCGTACCAGCGGGGTACCCCATGCCGCCGCGCATAGTCCGCTGCAAGTTCTCCGCTGCGCCTCATAACGGCCGCGAGCTGTGATCCCCCGGCCTTTTGCAAGGCCGGACCGCTCTTAACCTCGGTTACATCCCCGCAGCCGATAATGCCCCAGTGAATGATTTTGCTCAACTCAGTATCCTCCTCCGGATCTAGTCCTGCTTTTGGGTTTCGCTTTGAAATCCTGCATTAAATACAACATTCTCTTCATTATATCAACCATATTCCTGAAATGTTGTACGAAAGACAGCATTTTTGCGCCTCCGAGCGGCTTGGCAGGAGAAATCTTGCAGTTTCTGCATCAATTCTCCCGGACACCCTGGTATCTATGAATCAGAGTTGCAGAATTTACAACATTTATCCAAAGAACGGGGACAAATGAACCTTGTGTCTGAAAATATAAGGGGTGTCCCAGACTGCGATTTACAGGCTTCGGACACCCCTATTTTCTATACGAAATAATGCCCTTCTTCCAGATCGGCGATCAGTCCGGGCTGTACCGGCTGCCAGCCCAGAAGCTCCCGGGTTGCCAGGCTTGCCTGCGCAGTGTTGTATAAGCTTGTGATGTCGATTGCCGCGATAGCACCAAGGAAGCCGAAGTGGGCGGCGGCTTCTTCAGGGGTTATGCTGGCCGCCGGCACACTCAATTGCCGCCCGATGACTGCGGCGATCTCGCAGAGCGGAATGCCTTCATCGCCGGCGCCCAGCAGCCGCGAGCCCGCCGGGGCGGCTTCCAGCGCCAGGCGGTACAGCACCGCCGCATCCAGGCGGTGGACTGCCGGCCAGCGGTTACTTCCGTCGCCGATGTAGGCGGCGAAGCCCTTCTCCCGGGCGATGTCGATCATCATCGGCACAAAACCCCGGTCGCCTTCGCCGTGCACAGACGGTGCAAGCGAGACGATGGATGCCCGGATGCCCCGCTCTGCCATTGCGAGCACTGCAGCATCTACGGCATGTCCATTTGCGTGAGCCGTGGTAATAAACGGCTTCCCGGAGCCTTCCAGCGCCGCTCCCATAGCTTCAACGGCCCCCAAATCCAGGGCCAGCGCACCTTCAAAGTCGGAGAAATCATTGGTGAACGCCAGATGAATCACGCCGTCCGCAGCAGCAGCGCCGCTGCTCAGAGTCTCTAGATCATCCAGAGTACCGTACAGCGCTGTGGCTCCCGCCGCCGTTAGTCCCGCTGCTTTCTCTTCAGAACGGCAAAGACCCGTCACAGTATGTCCCGCACTGATCAGTTCCTTGACGACCGCAGAACCGATATACCCCGTTGCTCCTGTAACAAAAACATGCATAATGATATCCTCCTTCATAAGTTGACTGCCTGATCATGTTAAGCATAAACTATGAAGTGAACTCTAGGGCAAGCGGTCCAAAGGAGAAATAATGATGAAAATTCAGGAACTGGCGGACAGGATGGGACTCACGATCCATACGATCCGCTTTTATGAAAAGGAAGGCCTGCTGGATGAACGGCATGTCCGGCGGGAAAGCAACAATTACCGCAACTATTCGGAAGAGGCTGTCCAGCGGCTCAAGCTCGTCAAGAAGTTCCAGTCCATCGGCTGTTCACTGGCGGAACTGAAGGAAGCTCTGCAGGACCACGATTCCAATGCGAATACGAACCAGCAGATCATAGATTGGATTCGCAGCAAGAAGAAGGAGATCGAACGCAAGAAGGAAGAATACGACCAAATGCTGAATACCCTGAACTGGATGCTGGAGTACCGCACTCTGCTCATGACAGATCCGCAGCAGGCGCAGGAGATGATGAAGAGCTGGCAGGCGGGCTCATCTGATTGAGCGGTGGAGACATCAAATTGTATGTTGAAAATCAAGCGAGAGTGAGATTTACGGCGAATTAATGGCGGCCTATCTCCTCTCGTTTTTCTATTTAGATAGGGTAATCAACGCTTTAATACGAGCGGCAGGAACACTTCGTCCACAATATTGGCAATGGTCTCCTCGGACATTGGTTTGTTATAGAGCATTAGCTCATGGCGGGCCAGATCTGCCGGCAAAATAAGCATCCGGGGCGTAACGGACTCAGCCGATACCTCTCCCCGTTCAACGGCCCGCTGCAGTACAATCGTCATTGTCCTGTTTTGACGCCCCTCTGGGAATATCAAGGAGGCAAGCGGCATGGCGCCGATTTCCGTTACAAGCCCGTAGAAAGCCTTCATCATCACTTCGATATTGTTCTGATTCATGGACCGGAGCACACCGCACACATCGTCCCTCAAATTCCCGTAATCGGGTACCTCCTCCAGCGGCAGAGGCACGCGTTCCCGGATCGCCGCCAGTACAATCTCAGCACGGTTGGCCCATCGGCGGTACAGCACGGCTTTGCTTGTTCCTGACCGCTCCGCTACTCCATCCATCGTTAGATTAGAATAGCCTTGTTCCTGCAATTCTTCCCGTACCGCCTTCAGTATAGCCGCTTCCAGCTCTTTGCCTCTGCGTCTGTTTTTCAATTTATCCTGGTGTTGAGAAGTAGACATATGGGTCTCATACTCCTTTAGAAATTTTCGTTGCGTTTCATATGGGGATAGTATATCATAAGCGCAAATAAGAAACTTTTTGTTTCTTATTTCTCGATCTAAGGGAGGGAATCTATTTTGCAAAAACAAGATACCGCAGTGCTTGAATCGGCTGAACAGCAGGCAGCCGCGAAGAAATTGATGTGGATTCTCATGCTTGGTATTCTGGCCCCGTTATTCGACACGACGATAACGAATGTGGCTATTGATACACTGGTGCGGGAATTTAACACCTCGGTGTCAACCATTCAATGGGTGATGACCGGTTATCTGCTTGCGCTTGCAATGGTCATTCCTATTAGCGGCTGGGCGGTGGAGCGGTTCGGGGGCAAGCCGATGTGGCTATTTTCGCTAGGCATGTTCTTGCTCGGTTCTGTGCTGTGCAGCATGGCGTGGAATGTGGAGAGCCTCATTTTTTTCCGTACCATTCAAGGGATCGGCGGGGGATTGCTGATGCCCATTATGCAGACCTTGGCCGTACGCGCCTCCGGAGGACAGAATATGGGCAAAAGAATGGCCACGGTGGCTCTACCGGCGCTGCTTGGGCCGATACTCGGGCCAGTGCTGGGAGGCCTTATCATCAATCATCTGAGCTGGAGATGGATTTTCTTTGTAAATATTCCGCTCTGCATCGTTGCCATCCTCATGGCGTGGAAGGGATTGCCCGATGAAGAGCGCGGAACCCGGACACTGCGGCTGGATCTGCCGGGACTGATGCTGTTGTCCCCAGCTATCATTCTCATTATTTATGGTCTAGGAGAGGTAAGCTCGAGCCACGGTTACGGTCATGCCGCTGTTCTCGTTCCCGTTATAGCCGGGTTAGTGCTTTTAGCAGTGTTTGTCATTTATGCATACCGCAAAGGAGACGAAGCCTTGCTTGATGTTAAGCTGTTTCGGGTGCGTCCCTTTACGGTATCCTCGACACTGCTATTCCTGTCCGGTCTGACTACTTACGGGGCGATGCTGCTGCTGCCGCTGTACTTCCAGCAAGTCCGCGGCGAATCAGTGCTAATATCCGGTCTGCTGCTCGTTCCGCAAGGGATCGGGATGCTGCTGACAAGATCACTTGCCGGCAAACTAACGGATCAGATCGGTTCGAGACCCGTCGTTCTTGCCGGAACCCTCCTTACCATACTTGGAACATGGCCGCTTACGCAGCTTAGCGGAGATACGAGCTATTACTATTTGAGCGCAGCATTGATCTTGCGGGGGGCAGGATTAGGGGCTGTTTTTCTGCCGGTCATGGCTTCGGCCTATATTGGCCTGTCTTCGAAGCAAATTCCGCATGCCAGCAGCACCACTCGTATTATGCAGCAGATCGGCGGCGCCTTTGGCGTATCGGTTATCGCTATTATTTTGCAGAACGAGCTTAATTCAGTCCTGTCCCATGACCCGGCAGCTATGGCTGTTGCGTTCGATCATACGTTTATCTGGTCGATTGCCTTCGCTACACTGGCGCTGATTCCGGCGGCATTTCTGCCGAGAATAAAAAGATAAATCCGGGCTAAGTCACAATACGATTACGGTCAATTCATTGTCTCCTCCCGTACAAATCGTTTGTTTCGGTTCGTATTGGAAATAATGGAGGGAGGAGGGATTGCGCTATGCATGCTTATATGGATATTCTGGTCCGCACGATAATTTCCGTCATTCTGCTTTTGTTTATCCCTAAGCTGCTGGGCAAGCAGATGATATCGAACATGACTTCTCATAACTTCGTCACCAGCATCATGCTGGGGTCGATAGCCGCCAACCTGGCGTTCAATGAGAGCCTGAAATCGGTCTATTTGATCCTGGCCCTTGTCGCTGTTGCCGCCCTTTCTTTTCTGCTGTCGCTGATCGCGCTGAAAAGCCATAAGTGGAGAGCTTGGATCTCCGGTTCGCCCACGGTACTGATTGAAGGAGGAAAGATCTTGGAGGGCAACATGCGCAAGCTTAAATATACGATGGATTCACTGGATCAGTCGCTGCGGGAGAAAGATATTTTCGATATAGAAGAGGTGGAGTATGGCATTCTTGAAGATAACGGAAGGTTGTCCGTACTGAAAAAGGAGGCCTTTCAGGGAGTACAGAAGAAGGATATGAAGCTGCCGTCCCATCCGCAAGCCTTCCCGGTGGAATTAATTATGGATGGCATCGTAATGGAGGATAACCTGAAGAATTACGGACTTACGGCACAATGGCTGGAGAACGAGCTAAGACGCAAAGGAAAACATATCTCCGACGTGTTCTATGCAGTGAGAGGAACGCAGCAGCAGCTCATTTTCGATTTCTACAAGGATGATATCCGCCATCCGCTGGATAAAGAGTGACACTTGCGTCCGCCCGTCCTTACATGAAAGAGTATCAAAGTCGTTAAAGTCAATCATGTTGTCACATTTTGAATATGCCAACTCCTGCTTTCAAAGAGGATGTTGGCTTTTTTGATTACCGCCGGAGAACATTGCTATTTTAGATTGAATTATTTTTGCCGGCCGCTCATAAGCTGTTCCTTTACCGTTTCTCGTTCTGGCTATATCAATAAAATTAGTTTCGGGCGCGGGCTACAATGGACTTCATTTTCATCTTGACATGCTAGAAAATCGGTGATAGATTACTCTAAATCAAAGTTCATAATTCATACCGATATACTTGGTATTATGTCGAATAATATCGAATTTTGATTTTTGAGTCTGGTTCTATCGATAAGATACCGTACAAACGGTTTTTATACCATTTTCTGCGCAGAGCATGAGGGGGTGACGCATTCGCTGTTAATTTCGTGAAGATCCGAGGCTGGAAAGGAAGCATGAGAGCGTTACGACATTTGATAATGCATAAGGAGTGGAGAAAAAATATGAGACACAGCAAACAAACGACAAAACAGAATAGGGGATTAAGGCTGACCCTGACTATGGTGCTGCTTATGGCCATCATGGTGATACAAGCATGCGGAGGAACAGGCGGGAACAATGGGGCGAATGCCTCTGCGCCGCCGCCAGCCGCACCGGAACAGCCGAGCGGAGCGGATAATGAACCGGTTCCGGCAGCAAAAAAGGTGCCGGAGAAATTTACGTATTTGTTTGTCGGCGCAACAGGCAAGCAAAGCGGAGCGGAAGGCTGGGGCTTCCATACCGGAATCATACCTGAAGTGCTTGCCCAATATGACATCAAGGAGTCTGTTGCTTTGGGTGGAGGCACTGGCCCGGACATTAACGAGGCTCTGCTGGCAGGCCGCGCCGACGTGGCCACGACAGGCGATACACCGCAATTGCTAACCCGTGCTGCCGGCAACAAAACCAAATTAATCGGGTTTACGGTTACGCAGAACGAAAGCTACCTGCTCGGCAAAAAGAACGGCGTTTCCACAGTCAAGGAGCTGGAGGGCAAAACGATCGCCGTTGTTAAAGGCTCGATTATGCACCGCTATGTAGTGGGATTGTTGAAAGAGAACAACATTAAAGCAAACATCATCAATATGGGCTGGCCGGATTCCTATGCCGCACTGGCCCGCGGCGATATCGACGCCTTTGCTCCGGCCGCCTACGACTATACCTCGTACCGTATGGCGGAAGAAGAAGGATACCCGGTGCTGGATCGCGGCATCGACCATCCTCCGTTGCTGGGGACGTCGGTTACGGTTGCCCGTGAAGAGTTCCTGAACCAGTATCCCGATTTTGTGGAAGCGTGGAACGCAGCTAGAACAGCCGCCCTGGAGGACTTGAAGTCCAAGCCGGACGAATACTACGCCTATATTTCAGAAATTACCGGAACACCGATTGATGTAGCGCCTATCTTATATCCTATCGAGCTGATTGCCGACACGGAGAATAGCGAGCAAGGCATCGAGCGGCTGCGGTTGGCCAAGGATTTTCTGCAGGAGGAGAAATTAGCTGCTGGTGACTTCGATCTGGAGCAATGGATCTACAACTAATAATCTGATAGGAGGAATAGAAAATGAGTAAAAAACAAATGCATCTGGGAGCGTTTTTCACCGGATCGGGAAACAATGTAGCTGCATGGAGACATGGAAATAGCCCATCCGATGGTCCGGTTAATTTGCAGCACAATATCAGACTGGCGCAAATTGCTGAAAAGGCGAAATTCGATTTCGCGTTTATTGCAGATTCGGCCTATATTACGAAGGATTCAACGCCGTACTTTTTGAGCCGCTTCGAGCCGCTGACGATCTTGTCGGCATTAGCGGCGGTAACGAGCAAACTTGGACTGATCGGCACGTTCACGACCTCGTTCAGCGAACCGTTTACTACGGCCCGCCAGCTTGCCTCGCTGGACAAGCTGAGCGGCGGCAGAGCGGGATGGAACGCCGTTACTTCCGCACTTGAAGACGTCGCGAAAAACCATAGCAAGGACAAGCTATACGATCACGCGGAACGTTACGCTATCGCGGACGAATACATTACGATTGCCAAGGGGCTATGGGATTCATGGGAAGACGATGCATTTGTGAGGGATAAGGAGACCGGCCAATATGTGGATCTGGACAAGCTGCACACGCTCGATCACAAGGGCAAATATTTTTCGGTGAAGGGTCCCTTGAACATGGAACCCTCTCCGCAGGGCCGTCCTCTCGTATTTCAGGCGGGGGCATCCGAGGTGGGCAGAGAACTCGCCGCGCGCCAAGCAGACGGCATTTTTGCTCCGTCGAGCCAATTGGAAGAGGCGCGTGAATTTTACAAGGATGTGAAGCAGCGCGCGGCTGCGTTCGGACGCAAGCCGGAGGAAATTCTCATCTTCCCGGCGATTACGCCAATTATCGGGGCGACGGAGGAAGAGGCGCTTCGCAAATATGAACAGACGAGCGCGTATGTGGATATTCAACTCGCCGTCAAATATTTAAGCCGGTTTTTCAGCTTTTTCGACTTTTCGCAGTTTCCGCTGGATGAACCACTCCCGGATCTCGGCGATATCGGCAGTAACAGCTTCAGATCTACGGCTGAGAGCCTGAAAAGAATGGCCAAGGAAGAAGGGCTGACGTTGCGGCAGCTGGCGCTGCGGGCGGCTACGCCCAAAGGGGATTTCGTGGGAACGGCTGAGCAAGTCGCAGACCGGATGCAACGGCTGTTTGAAGCGGAAGCGGTGGATGGCTTCATTATTTACGGGTATGTACAACCGGAGGGACTGAACGATTTTGCTGAGCAGGTCGTGCCTATTCTGCAGGAGCGCGGCCTGTTCAGGAAAGAATATACCGGCAACACATTGCGCGGGCATCTGAATTTGCCGTACCCGGTCAATCGGTATACGAAAGAGAGAGAGGCGGCACAAGTCGATCAAGGCTGAGGGAGGAATACGTATGGGTAGCTTGCGACCGTACAATCGGTATTTGTATAAGGCAGTGGCAGGAAGCACATTACCCGTTCTTTTGCTGGTGTTGTGGCAAGTGCTTGGCGATCAGGGGCGCATCTCTACGCTCCTGTTCCCGACCCCTTCAACGATCTTCAATGCTTTGACGAGGCTGTACCAGACCGGGGAGCTTGGGGACAATCTGTCTATCAGCCTGCAGCGCGCGTTGTATGGTTTCGCACTCGGGGGAGGGCTCGGCTTTATGTTCGGATTGCTGGTTGGATTCTTTCGTTTCGCCGAGCGGTCTCTGGACCCGACCATTCAAATGATTCGCATGATTCCCCATCTTGCAGTTACGACTTTGTTTGTATTATGGTTTGGAATCGGAGAGACGTCAAAAATACTGCTGATTGCAAAAGGGGCTTTTTTTCCGTTGTATATTAATACGTATTTAGGTATTCGAAATGTGGACCGTAAATATTTTGAGGTGGCGAAAGTGCTTAGCTTTAGCAGATTGAAGCAGATTGTCCGGCTGGTCATCCCGGCAAGCTTGCCCAACATATTCCTGGGTATCCGTTTGTCGGTTGCCGTTACCTGGCTCGGACTGGTCGTGGCGGAAATAATGGGCTCCACCTCCGGAATTGGCTACCTGATGATGGACGCAAGATCGATGGGTATGACGTCCGTTGTATTTGTAGGCATATTGCTGTTTGCAGTGTGCGGAAAAATATCCGATATGTTCGTTGTGGGTATAGAACGAAGATGTCTGAAATGGCGGGATCATTTTCAAGGAAATTAAGGAGGGATGGAATGAGCACGCAATTGTCGACTTCGCCGCGCGTTCACAACAAAAAAGTGAATCGCCGAAAAGTGGTCTGGAAGAATATCGCCATAGCGGCAGCCTTTCCGTTATTGCTTGTGGCGGGCTGGCAAACGCTAGGTACCCTGAACATTATCGATACCTTCTTCCTCCCGACACCTTTGGAGATATTGAAGGGGTTTGAAGCCATGATTGGTAGCGGAGAGTTGTTCCATCATCTCGGCGTAAGCGCCCGGAGGGCATTGCTGGGCTTTCTGGCAGGTGGGACTGTCGGCTTTTTACTTGGCATATGGACAGGATTCTCCAGACGGTCGGAGGACTTTATCGATCCTTCGATCCAGCTGGTGCGGATGATTCCCGGGTTGGCGTTAGCGCCGCTAATTACGCTCTGGTTTGGTTTTAGTGAAATGTCCAAAATCGTTATTATTGCGGAGGGCTCTTTCTTCCCTATATATATTAATACGTTTATAGGCATCAGAAGCGTGGAAGGCAAGCTGTACGAGGTGTCTCGCGTATTGCAATTCAACCGGTTCCAGCAAATCGTCCGTCTGGTTGTGCCCTCCTCGTTGCCACATTTGCTGCTGGGCATCCGGCTGTCTCTAGCGATATCGTGGCTGAGTCTTGTGGTTGCGGAACTGATCGGAGCGAGTGAGGGCGTTGGAAGTTTGATCCTGACATCGGCTCAGAACGGCAGAACGGATCTGGTGTTCGTTGGCATTATTATATTTGCGCTTGCAGGCAAGCTTATCGATTCATTGGTCAAGTATCTGGACAAGCGATGGCTCAGTTGGAGAGACAGCTATCAGGGTTAACAGCATAAATTATAAATGGAGGAACAAAAGATGACAACCAATCCTAAAGCGACAAGATTGCAACCGCCTCAATTCGATAATTTAGAGGACGAGCGGGAGCACCGCAAGCAACGGCTGGTAGCGGCTTTTCGGATTTTTGCAAAATTCGGATACGATGAGGGGGTCATGGGGCATATCTCTGTTCGCGATCCGATCAAGACGGATCAGTATTGGACAAATCCGCTCGCCCTCAGCTTCAATCTGATTACGGCAGATGATCTGGTCTTGCAAAATCATAACGGTGAAATCGTGCATGGACATGGTCATGTGCATGGAGGAGCGCTCCAGCTCCATCTGCCGGTTCAGAAATTGAGACCGGACATTAATGCGATTGCCCATACGCATTCTATCTATGGAAAAACATGGTGCGCACTCGGGCGGAAGCTGGACCCCATTACCACAGAATCCGCAGTCTTCTATCAGGCGCATGATGTATTCGACAGCTTCAGGCATGGAGAAGGAGAGGCGCTTGCGAATGCAGTGGGCAGCAACAAAGGGCTGCTGCTCAAAAATCACGGCCTGGTCACCTTTGGCAAGACGGTTGATGAAGCCGCTTATTGGTTCATTTCAATGGAACGGTCCTGCCAGGCCCAGCTGATGGCCGAAGCGGTAAGCAAGCCAGAGCTGATTCCTCCGGAACGGGCCGCGCAGGTCTCCCAGCGTTTTACGCCGGATATGGGCTGGCTTAACTTTCAGCCCTATTATGAAAGTATTGTCCGCGAGCACCCCGAGTTGTTTCGGTAAGCGGCGGCGCGATGCTATCTGACTATGGGCGCACGGCGACTGGCAGCAGGATAGCGGTAGGGCCCGCATGAGTGCCAGACGACAATACTGGATAACGATCACGGTCGCGCTGGGCGTTATGATGAACCCGATCAACACAACGATGATAACCGTAGCCTTTTCCCGCATACAGGAAAGCTTCGGAGCGAATTTCAGAGATGTATCCTGGCTGATTGCTTCCTATTATATAGTGAGCGCCATCGCGCAGCCGCTAATGGGCAAGGTGAGCGACATGGTCGGGGCCAAGCGCATATATATTTGGGGGCTGCTCCTGGTATGCCTCTCATCTATGCTCGCTCCGCTGTCTGCCAGTATGGGTGAGTTAATGGCTTACCGGACCATTCAGGCCTTCGGGACATCGGCCTTACATCCGGCAGGCATGAGCCTGCTGAAATATTACGTATCGGACAAGCAGGCGAAAGCACTTGGAATCGTTGGCGTGTTCTCGACATTCTCTGCGGCCGTTGGACCATCCGTCGGCGGTATCCTTATTCATTACAGTGACTGGAAAGCCATTTTTCTGGTCAATTTTCCGATCGTCGCGCTTACCATAGCTCTCGTTTTTTGGGCCATCCCGAAGGACTCCGTTCTATTTGAAAGAAAGATGGCGGCGGAACTGGACTACACCGGCATTCTGCTGTTTGCGGCAAGCATGGTGGGGTGGTTTGCTTTTTTTCAAAACCTGGCGGATCCGCTTTACTGGCTGCTGCCGCTTAACGTGCTGTCAAGCGTTTGGTTTTACCGGCATGAGAGCACTTCGACAATGCCGTTTATCGATATCCGGATTCTCCGGTCCAACCGTGCATTAGGCTTGATTTACGTTCAATATATGCTGGTCAACATCATACTGTATTGCATTTTGTTCGGGTTGCCAGCCTTTCTGATAACGAGCGCGGGTCTTGGAACAGGAGAAGCCGGGCTTGTCATGCTGGCTATGTCGGCTCCCAATCTGGTATCGCTGCCCGTTATGGCGAGGTGGGTGGAACGGAGCGGGCCCGCTTATGCGATGTTAGCCGGAGCGATCGGCTCGGTGATTACCCTAATCCTGTTTACCGGTGTGAAAGCCGATACGGGAATCGTCATCATCTGTTTGCTGCTGACGCTGTTCGGCCTGTCGAATTCGGCTCAGAGTTTCAGCGTACAGAACGCCTTGTACCGGATGGTTGACAGCCGCGGGATCGGCGTATACTCCGGGTTGCTGCAGGCCTTCAGATTTATCGGAACGATTACGTCCTCCTGCGTGCTGGGTTTGGTGTTCGGCAGCAATGTGTCCACGCAAGGACTTCATGTCATGGCGCTACTATGTGCTGGTGTCGCGGCTATGACCTTACTGGTCGCATGGAGGATCGCTCACCGTATCGGAAGGCAACCGGAATAAGTCATATTTGAGATGAAGGGAGCTGTGTTCAACAATGAGTGTACCGCTTCTAGATATACAACAGCTGGACAAGAAATTCATCTCCGGCAACAAAGTGGTTCAAGCACTTCATAATATCAACTTGAAAGTCAATGCTGGTGAGTTAGTTACGGTTATCGGCCCAAGCGGCTGCGGTAAAAGCACGCTGCTTCGCATCGTTGCGGGGCTGGATACAGATTTTGAAGGAACCGTAAAACTTTCCGGGGAGAACATTGCAGGTCCGGGAATTGAGAAAGGATTTGTTTTTCAGGAGCCGAGGCTGTTCCCCTGGCTTACGGTTGAGCAGAATATCGCAGCCGATTTATCGCTGCGCAAGCCGGAAATCCGCGAGAAGGTTGACGAATTAATTGAACTGGTGAAGCTGCAAGGCTTCGAAAAATCGTATCCGAAGCAATTGTCCGGAGGGATGGCGCAGCGGGTATCGATCGCAAGAGCGCTGCTGCGCAACCCCAAGATCCTGTTGCTTGACGAGCCGTTTGGCGCGTTGGACGCCTTTACCAGGTCTCATATGCAGGAGGCACTGCTTGATATATGGGAGACAAACAAAACAACGATGATTTTTGTAACTCATGATCTAGACGAAGCGGTCGTACTGGCTAACAGGATTGTGATTCTGAGACCGCGCCCCGGCGAGGTTCGTCGGATCGTCAAGATCGACCTGCCGTTCCCGCGGAAGAAAGCGAGCACTTCGTTTCAGGAGCTTCGTTACCAGGTGCTAAGCGAATTTGAAAAAATTGAGGAGCTTTCGTTTGGAGAAGCAGGAGCTGGCATCTGAGGCGGACAGCAAAGAAGGGGGAGTCAATTATGATAGCAAACGATCCGTTGTACCATCCGTACCCGGCTTATCGGCCGCCGGTATACGCCGGCCGGGGGATGGTGGCGACATCCCAGCCGCTTGCCGCCCAAGCGGGACTGGATATGCTGAAGCGGGGCGGCAATGCAGTCGATGCCGCCATTGCCGCAGCAGCGGCTCTGACCGTCGTAGAGCCTTGCTCGAACGGGATTGGAGGCGATGCGTTTGCAATTATATGGCATGGCGGCCAGTTGCACGGCTTGAACAGTAGCGGTCCGGCGCCCGCCGCCATCTCGATCGGGGCATTGTGTGAGGCTGGTTATACTGTGATGCCGCAATACGGACCGATTCCGGTTACGGTACCAGGCATTCCGGCGGCCTGGGCGGAATTATCGGAGAAATTCGGTAAACTGTCGTTGGAGGAAACATTGGAGCCCGCTATTCAATATGCAGAGTACGGATACCCGGTATCTCCCGTGACTGCCCATCACTGGAACAAAGCCTTTCATGTATACAAGCAAGAGCTAAGAAATCCGTATTTCTCTCACTGGTTCGATACCTTCGCACCAGCCGGACGAGCTCCGCAGGCTGGAGAGCTATGGCGATCGCCGGATCATGCGCTGACGCTTCGCAGCATCGGCAACAGTGGTGCCCGTGACTTTTATGAAGGAGAATTGGCCAAGCGGATTAGCCGCTTTGTCGGGGATGCCGGCGGCTACTTGACGGAAGACGACTTACGAAGATACAAGCCCGAATGGGTTCAGCCGATCAGTACCGCCTACCGGGATTATGAAGTGTGGGAGCTGCCGCCGAACGGACAGGGACTAGTAGCGCTTATTGCATTAAGTATTCTGGATGGCTACGAACGTCATGCGGCAGGAGATGTAGAGACCTATCACAGGCAGATCGAAGCGATTAAGCTCGCTTTCGCCGATGGCTATCGTTATATTTCGGATGCGTCAAGGCTGACAGCGACCCCGGCTGATCTGCTCGATCCGGCTTATGCGGCGGTGCGCAGGAAACTGATCGGAAATCAGGCGCTTCAGCCAGCACCGGGAGACCCCCGCAGTGGTGGCACAGTTTATCTGGCCGCAGCCGACGGCGAAGGCAATATGGTGTCCTTCATCCAGAGCAATTACATGCAGTTTGGTTCGGGAATGGTCGTTCCCGGCACGGGTATTGCGCTGCAAAACCGTGGCAAGGATTTTTCGCTGGATGAGACGCATCCCAATGCGCTGGAGCCCGGAAAGAAAACGTATCATACGATTATTCCAGGCTTTCTGACGAAGGGCGGCCAGCCGGTGGGCCCGTTCGGCGTTATGGGCGGTGTCATGCAGCCTCAGGGACATGTGCAGACTCTGATGAACGCCATCGACTTCGGCTTTCATCCGCAGGCAGCACTCGATGCGCCGCGCTGGCAGTGGACAGGAGGCAAAACCGTGCTGGTCGAGCCGCAGTTCCCGGCTGCCTGTGCGCAGGCGCTTAGCCGCCGCGGCCACGACATCCGGATCGCACTGGAGTCGGGATCCTTCGGCAGAGGCCAAATCATTTGGCGGGACAACGGGAGCGGAGTTCTGCTGGGCGGGACGGATTCGCGTGCTGACGGCAGTCTGGCCGTCTGGTAGTGAAGGGAGGAATTGCGATGACAGCCAGAAAAGTAAACCACATAACCGATCTGATAGGAGAAACTCCCGTTGTACGCTTGAACCGGCTCACCGGTGAAGGCGACGCCGAGGTTTACGTCAAGCTGGAATACTTCAACCCCGGGGGGAGCCTCAAGGATCGGGCGGCGTATAATATGATCGTTCAGGCCGAGCTGAGCGGCCGGCTTAAGCCGGGATCGACGATCATTGAGCCGACCAGCGGAAATACGGGTATAGGTCTTGCGATGACTGCCGCCTCAAGAGGCTACAAGCTGATTATTACGATGCCATCTAATATGTCCAAGGAGCGCATCAATGTACTGAAGGCCTATGGTGTAGAGGTGGTGCTGACGCCAGCCTCCGAACGGATGTCCGGGGCCATTCGCAAGGCACTAGAGCTGCAACGGCAAATCCCCAACAGCTTTGTCCCACAGCAGTTTGAGAATCAAGCCAATCCCGACATTCACAGGGCGACAACGGGTCCGGAAATATTGCAGCAAATGGAGGGTAGGCTCGACGCATTTATATCGACGGCGGGAACGGGAGGCACCATAACCGGTGCAGGCGAGTTTCTGCGACAGGCGTTGCCCGGCATCCGGATTGTGGTGATCGAGCCGGAAGGCTCGCCAATGTTATCAGGCGGCAAGCCGGGTATGCACAAGCTGATAGGAGCAGGCCCCGGCTTTGTGCCGTCCGTATTGAATCAAAGCGTATACGACGAAATCGTAAGAGTATCGGATAAAGCAGCCATTGCTACCGCAGGTAAAATGGCTGCCCAGGAAGGTATTCTTGTAGGTCCTTCCTCAGGAGCCGCAGTATGGACCGCGCTGCGGGTAGCCAAAGAGCTGGGAGCCGGCAAACGAATTGTTTGCGTCGCACCTGATAGCGGGGAACGTTATTTAAGTTCAGACTTTTTTAAATTTTGATTCTCTTCGATGTCAAGCATGAACAAAAAAGGAGTGTATATCAATGGCATCTATTGTTGTAGACAGTATTACCGATCTCATAGGCTGTACTCCCGCCGTCCGGATTACGAAAATGACAGCTCCTGAGGACGCCGACGTGTTCGTCAAGCTGGAATACTTCAATCCGAGCGGCAGCGTTAAGGATCGGGCGGCATACAATCTGATTCTACAGGCGGAGCTCGACGGGCGGCTGAAGCCAGGCGCGACCATTATTGAGCCGACAAGCGGGAACACCGGCATTGGCCTGGCGATGAATGCTGCAGCCAAAGGATATCGTTTAATTATAACGATGCCTTCGAACATGAATAAGGAACGCATCCAAATTTTGAAGGCGTATGGCGCCGAGGTCGTTCTGACTCCCGCCGAGGAGCGCATACCCGGTGCGATCCGCAAGGCGCTTGAATTGCATGCCGGGATGCCGGGCAGCTACCTCCCCCAGCAATTCGAAAATCCGGCCAATCCGGACATTCACCGAACAACAACGGCCCGGGAAATTCTGGAGCAGCTAGAAGGGCGTCTGGACACATTCATTGCCACGTCCGGGACGGGAGGAACCATTACCGGTACAGGCGAGGAACTGCGCAAGTCACTGCCCGATCTTCGCATACTGGTGGTGGAGCCGAAGGGATCACCGGTCCTATCGGGTGGTGCTCCCGGCCCGCATAAGCTTGTAGGCACGAGCCCTGGTTTTATTCCACCGATTCTGAATCAATCCATCTATGACAAGATTGTTCAGGTAAGTGACGAGGATGCCTTGCAAACGGTTAGACTACTGGCCCAGCGGCAAGGTATACTGGTAGGTCCCTCCTCTGGGGCTTCTGTCTGGACGGCGCTCCAAGAGGCGAAACGGCTCGGTAAAGGGAAACGGGTCTTATGCATCGCTCCTGATAATGGAGAGCGCTATTTGAGTTCGGATATATTTTGATATAGCTGTTCAAGCCAGCTGGCTCCCCCGGGAACGGGATGCTGAACTGGCGGGGAATTCCTTGCTTTCATAGCATGTCACGACTTCAAACCACCCGTGTGACGGGTGGTTTTGATGTTAAACGGTAAAGTTTTACCGATCGTTCTCAATATGTTATATTGAGCATTGGGATGCAGGAATAAGGGTAATGGAAATAATATCCATACGCAAAGAAAGATTGCAATATATAGCCGATGGACAGAGTAAGCTCTTATCTGAACAATCATGGAGATCCAACTGGCAAGTATTATTGTATCATTCCCTTTGTATTTTCTAGTATGATCGTTCTCGAATTGCTTTTCCATTAAAGTAATCTTTATAAATTGCCGCATCGTTTAGCCATGGCACCCATGACACGCAACAGGGCAGAAGAGGATGGCACACCGGGAGAATTAAGCTCCCTGTATTATGCCCAAAGAGCATCGATGGGACTTTTGATTACAGAAGGTGTACAGCCGGCCGCATGTCGCATCCTGACAATACACCCCATCATCGTCAGCCCGTTGCGCCGTCACTGCGGATGTGTATTCAAGCGGTCAAGCCGAAGAGATACTAGGTGAATTATTAAAAGGACGCAGACAAAATGTCATTCTGGCCACCAAAGGCGGTATGCCTATGGGTAGTGGACAGAATCAATCAGGAAATTCGAAATATTGGATTAAACGGGCAGTAGAGGATAGCTTGAAAAGACTGCAAACCGACTATATCGATCTGTATCAATTACATCAGCCTGACCTAAATACCGATATAGAAGAAACGCTGGGCATACTTACGGATCTGGTGAGTGAAGGGAAGATACGTTATATTGGCACATCCAATTTTCAGGCCTGGCAAGTTACAGAGGCCCAGTGGACCAGTGAGCGTAAGAATACAGCACGCTTTGTCTCGGAACAGTCCCCTTATTCCATTTTAAACCGCAGCATTGAATTTGATTTGCTTGCTGCCACAGCTAAATACGGTATGGGTGTTCTGGTATGGAGTCCGCTTTCGGGAGGGCTATTAACGAGGAAAAACCGTTTTGGAGAGGCGGTTTCCGCCGATTCCAGAGCAGCCACCTTTGCGGGGAGCCTGCAATCCATTGTAGACCCTAACCGGGAGGAGAACCGCAGCAAATTTGAAGCCATAGCTAAGCTCCAAACACTGGCAGATGAGGGCGGGACTGACTCTGCCGCATCTGGCCATGGCGTTTACCCAGGCTCATTCTTCCATCAGCAATTGTTGGGGCTAGGACCATCGGGCAGCTTCGTGATACCTTAAAGGGGAGCGGCATCCGGTTAAGTAAAGATGTTCTGGATGCGATTGATTCTATTGTCCCGGCTGGAGTAACTCTGGACGCGATGGAAAAGGGATGGACCCCAGGATGGCTGCAAGCAGGCAAACGACGAATTCTTCGTTAAGCACTTTCCGGCTGCAACAGTTGTCAGAAAGCAGGAAGCAACAAAACACTAAATGTCAGCAGGGCAAGTGTATTGACACTTGCCTATTTGTAAGCCCTGAGGTAAGCCCTTTCCACTTCCTGAGGGAAAGCGAAGGGACTGAAAAGTTTGCTCTGCCGATAATTGGAGATTTATACAAGGGTTTTCAATGTACAATATTAAATCGATGCTTGTTCTCTTCGACCCACTCCGCAAAAGGCTTAAGCTCTACACCATACTGCCTTGTTTCTTGAATATCGAATCCGTAGCCGGGTATTTCCTCCATCCACTCCATGAAATTAACCGTCCCCTCCAACATGCCGCGCTTCCGGGCTGCTACGCTGCCGACTGTTTCGAAGATCACATTCGTGTCAAGAACGCGGCTCAGAGTCTGGGCGATCTCTGTCATGGACAACTCATCGCTTGCGACATTAATATCCTTTTCGTGAAACTTTTGCGGATGCTCAAAGGCAGCACGCGCAAATTTGGCTGTATCCTCCCCGGAATTCAATTTTAAGGGGGTATCGGCTTGCATCGTGCCAAACAAAACTCCATTTGTCAGCTCCGGCGCCATCATTACTGAATTCGGTTCTACAAAGTTCTCCATAAACCAGCAAGGGTGGAGAATCGTCCAATATTGGAATCCGCCATTGCGGATAAGCTCTTCAATATCGTATTTATTCTCCCAGGTCTGAACCAAATACTTGTATTTATCCCACCGTGGGAACAAATTGCTGCCGGCGACCGAGGTGTGTACGATTTGTCCGACTCCCGCATTCTTTGCAGCCTGGACCATATTTGCGGCATTTCGCGGCTCAATCGTTTGATCATAGGGATCGGCATACTGTACCGAAAAAATCGCCGATACGTTCGCCATGGCAGGCTCAAGCGAGACCGGATCGGCCAAGTCTCCTTGAATCAGTTCCGCGCCTTTGGCGGCCATCGCCCGGGCTGCCGCAGATTCCGGGTTTCGGGTCAGAATCCGCACACTGTGACCGTGGTTCAACAACTCGCGGGCCACGTTACCGCCTTGCGTACCTGTACCGCCTACAACCAATATCGTTGTTGTATGATGAGCTTCCATAGTGAATCACTCCAATCTCAATTAAGGAATAATCGAATTATATTACTTGGGTAAAGTTAAGTCAATACCCAGGTAAACATAAATCGTATTCCAGCTAGAAACCGGAACACCGGACAAAACAAAAACGCCCCTCAAAAGCGGGGCGTTACCTCTGATAACAACTATGCTTCATTAAGAATCAGCAAAATTTCAAACCTTTTCCTGGTTTCGTTCAGAACATCGAAGCTGCCGCCCGTGACAGCCCAATTCAATATGACTCCGTTGGCTGTATAGCACATTGAATCAAGCAGGTCTTCAGCGCTCGCCGGGTTCTTGAATTGGCCTGCATCCTTGGCTCTCTGAAGCAAGGCTGGAATAATATTGCTGAGCAAGGCGGATTTGCTCTTATCAAGCGGAAGCAGCTGGTTTTGAAGGTGGATTCTATAATTCTCCTTGGTCATCTCGACGCCAAGCCGAACAATGTGCTTCACAAAAATCTCCATAGCTTTCAACGCCTGGGCGGCAAAATCAGTAACGGAAAGAATGTCCAGTAAATCATCACTGGATACCATATTGTCAAACGAGAAGAATTCGGAAACTAACGCATCCTTGGATTTGAAATGGTAGTAAAACGCGGTCTTGGTCACATTGATTTCATTGCAGATCTGATTGATAGTGACCTGATCAAAGCCATGTTGGTTGAATAGATGCATGCTTGTCGATAAAATAGCTTCTTTGGTTGCACCCCGGTTGCTCATTTTCTTTCCACTCCTTTCGTTTTATTATAATTCATATAACAAAGAAATAAAATTACATTACCCAGGTAAAGTTTATGCGGCAGATTTGCTGGAGGCAGTTGAACAGGCGCACCGGTATATCGAACAATTTCACGTATCGGATCCGGATGAACCGGCTTGAGCCGGATAAGATTATACTGAATAAAGGGGGTGCACGGTTCTGCCGGAATTACCCGGCTGGCTAACCAGTTCCAGGAGCTGTATGGTCCGCTGCAGAACTTTGGGCGTGCTTATTCCTAATGTCCGTGGGAATGGAGAAGTCCGGCATGTGGATATACGAAAAGAAGCTGCAGTATCCGGTACGGAATTTGTTCATTTAGAGAGGATCGCCACCATGATCTAACAAGCTGACCAAGGATGCGTCTGTTCAGGAACTCGAAGCAGGCGGTCTTAGCCTTAACTATGCGACAAGGGATCACGCCCTGTTCTACCAGAATGCGGCAGGTGTGCTGTGGACGGCCAGCTAATTGCAGCCAAGGGTGGCGGCTCAGATTGCCGAGAAACCCAGGTCATCCAAAGACCTTGGGCTTCTTTTGTATTTTAATGACGAGCTGCAAACAGGGAAAATGAGGGGTTATCCCTGTTCGTTTGCGGTACAACTGCTTGCCCGACTTGCTGAGCCGGTTGTTCCGGACCCCATCCTTGCTGTCCTCCCAGACATGCCTTGTCACCACTTTTCTGTGGTTCTTGGATTGCTTACACTCGTTAAAAAACGGACAACTTTTACACTGCTCTGGATCTGAGGCATACTGCTGGAAGCCTGTGCGGCCCGTTGTCCGGTAGTTCAGTTCTTGGCCGGCCGGGCAGACGTACACATCTCGCTCAGCGTCAAACGCAAACTTCCATTTTTGGAAACAGCCCTTGCTTGGAATGGTGGAAGCTTAGTCTAAAAAACTCAAACAAAAAAACCCTTATAAATCAAGGGTTCCGGCACTAACAGTATGGTCGAGACGACAGGATTCGAACCTGCGGCCTCTTACTCCCGAAGCAAGCGCTCTACCAAGCTGAGCTACGTCTCGACGTTCTGAACAAATTGAATTATACGCCTGTATGTAAGCGCTGTAAATATTCTTTTTAGCACAGCTTACCGGCCCCGATCAGGCAATTTTCCTGCCCGAGATTGACAGATATCAGGCCGCTGGCTATACTTGAAATGTTAAAATGCAAATCGGACAAAACGTTGATGAAAACAAGTACGCCGGAGAATGGCTCCATCAGAGAACAGGTTCCTTTGCGGATTCCCCGCAATTGGCTGTGAGAACCTTGAAGACAGGCCGGCAGAAAGCTAGTTTCGGAGTGCGGGGACAATCCCGCCGGGGGGCACCCGTTAACAGCCGCACAAGGCGATCGTCTGCAGCTGTCCGTGATTCTGCGGAACAAGGCGATAACCAGGGTGGTACCGCGATAATCATCGTCCCTGAATTTAATTCAGGGGCGTTTTTTGTTTTTGATTTTTCGGGTAACTTTTTGGGGCAACAATGAGTTTTCCGGCCAAAGTGCCGCATTAAATGATGAGACGGGAGCTGTACATGATGAAAGCAAGTGAAATCCGATCCAAATGGCTGCAGTTTTTTGAGAGTAAAGGTCACCGAATTGAGCCGAGCGCCTCGCTCGTGCCCCACAACGATCCATCGCTGCTGTGGATTAACGCAGGCATGGCACCGCTGAAGGCCTACTTCGACGGCCGGGAGATTCCTGAGAATCCCCGCCTGACCAACTCGCAGAAATGTATCCGTACCAATGATATTGAGAACGTGGGCAAGACGCGCCGTCACCACACGTTCTTTGAGATGCTGGGGAACTTCTCCATCGGCGATTACTTCAAGGAAGAAGCGATTACCTGGGCTTGGGAATTCCTGACCGGCAAGGAATGGATCGGCTTCGACGGCGACCGGATTTCCGTTACGGTATATGCCGAGGACGAAGAAGCGTTCAAGCTGTGGAATGAAAAAGTCGGTCTGCCTGCAGAACGCATCATCAAGCTGGGTGACGAGAACTTCTGGGATATCGGCGAAGGTCCTTGCGGCCCTTGCTCAGAGATTTTCTATGACCGCGGCGAAGCTTACGGCAGTGACATGAGTGATCCTGAGATGTATCCGGGCGGCGAGAATGAACGCTGGCTGGAAGTGTGGAACCTCGTGTTCTCGCAGTTCAACCATAACAAGGACGGTAGCTACACACCGCTTCCTAACAAGAATATAGACACCGGAGCGGGTCTGGAACGCTTCGCTTCCATTCTGCAGGATGTGGACTCCAACTTCGACACCGACCTGTTCCAGCCGATTATCCAGAAGACTGCCGGACTTGCCGGTGTAACCTACAAGGATAATGTTGAACAGGATATCGCGCTAAAAGTCATTGCTGACCATGTACGTACCGTTACTTTTGCAGTAGGTGACGGAGTACTTCCTTCTAATGAAGGACGCGGCTACATTATCCGCCGTCTGCTCCGCCGTGCCGTGCGTTACGGCAAGACCCTGGGACTGGATCGCCCGTTCCTGCATGAGCTGACAGAGACAGTGGGCGACATCATGGGAGTGTATTATCCTTCCGTAGTGGAGAACCGTGAATATATTGCCAAAATCATCCGTCTGGAAGAGGAACGCTTCCACGAAACACTGTCCGACGGTCTGGCTATCCTGGGCGAGATCAGCGCCAAAGCCAAAGCTGACGGCCTGAGTACCATTGCCGGCGCTGATGCGTTCAAGCTCTATGACACTTACGGATTCCCGTTTGACCTGACAGAGGACTTCGCTTCCGAGCAGGGGCTTACGGTAGACCGTGAAGGCTTCGATGCTGCGATGCAGGAGCAGCGTGACCGCGCAAGAGCAGCCCGCCAGGACAGCGCCAGTATGAAGATTCAGGGCGGAGCACTTGCCGAGCTGACGGTTAAAAGTGAATTTGTTGGATATAATGACACGGTAACGGAGTCAAAAGTGCTGGCGATTGTAGTTGACGGTGCACTTGTTGATGTCGTCAGTGAAGGCGCCCAGTGCCAGGTTATCCTTGAAACGACTCCGTTCTATGCGGAAAGCGGCGGCCAGGTCAGCGACACCGGACTTTTGACCGGCGGCTCTGTGACTGCCAAGGTTACCGGACTCTTCAAAGCTCCGCACGGCCAGCATGTGCATCTGGTTACTGTGGAAGCCGGAGACCTGAAGGTTGGAGATACGGTCCGTGCGGAAGTGAACCGTGCCGAGCGTGAGGATATCGTGAAGAACCATACGGCAACCCACCTGCTGCACAAAGCGCTGAAGGAAGTGCTTGGCGGCCATGTTAATCAGGCAGGTTCTTTAGTAGAAGGCTCACGCCTGCGCTTTGACTTCTCGCATTTCGGAGCCATCACTCCGGAGGAGCTCAGCGATATCGAACAACGCGTGAACGCCCAGATCTGGCGCGGCCTCGATGTTGTCATTGAGAATAAGCCGATTGATGAAGCCAAAGCTATGGGAGCGATGGCCCTCTTCGGAGAGAAATACGGCAATATCGTCCGTGTCGTGCAGGTCGGCGACTACAGCCTGGAGCTGTGCGGCGGATGCCACGTAGCCAATACATCGCAGATCGGAATCTTCAAGCTGCTCAGTGAGAGCGGCATTGGTTCCGGTGTGCGCCGGATCGAAGCGGTGACCGGCCGCTACGCCTACCAGTTCACGGAGAGCCAGCTGGATCTGCTGAAGCAATCGGCAGCACTGCTGAAGTCCTCGCTGACGGATGTGCCTAAGCGGATCGAAGCTCTGCATGCCCAGGTTCGTGAGCTGGGCCGCGAGAACGAATCGCTGCAGTCCAAGCTGAGCGCAACCTTTGCAGCTGAGCTGACCAGCAGTGTAATTACAGTTGGCGGCGGCACACAGCTGTTGGCAGTATCCGTGCAAGCCGGCAATATTGATGCTCTGCGCTCGACTGCCGATGAACTGAAATCCAAGCTTCCGGATGCCGTACTGGTGCTCGGCGCAGTAATGGATGACAAGGTGAACTTTGTGGTTGCTGTGCCGCAGGGCCTGGTGAAGAAAGGCTTCCATGCCGGCAAGCTGGTCAAAGAAATCGCTGCGGTCTGCGGCGGCGGCGGTGGCGGACGTCCGGACATGGCACAGGCTGGCGGCAAGGATGCCTCCAAGCTGGGCGAAGCCCTGAAGAAGGCCGAAGAGCTTGTAGCTGCATTGGCTTAACGGATTGCCTGAAATAGCTGAGAAATTCCCCGGATAAAGATACAGCGGTACTGAGGGCAACATATCAGTACCGCTGCTTTATTCACAAAATGTATAATTTTTGGGGTTATTCATTATTGACCCGGGGCTTGCAATAGCTTAAAACCCAAAAAAACATCTATTTTTGTAGATAAAATACCAAAAAAAGCGCTTTTACAGTGGCAGGATTTCCTCGTTGGGCCATGAATATGTTATGATGAAGGCAGCAAGTAAGCTGTACAGCAGCAACTTTGCGAAGCCGCCCGAATAGGGGTGATTTTGCAGAAGGAAGGTGTCACAAATGGACTCCATGGACAAAACGGTCAAATTCAATGTGAAGGGCGACGAAAAGGAAGCTTCTCCCCAGGAAATTTTACTCGCCGTGTACGACGCGCTGGTGGAGAAGGAATATCATCCGATCAACCAGATCGTAGGGTATCTACTTTCCGGAGATCCGGCTTACATTCCGCGCCACAACAATGCGAGAAGTTTGGTCCGGAGAAAAGAACGTGATGAGCTGATTGAGGAACTGGTCCGGTTCTATCTGGCCAATCATCGGGTGGACCAGCCGAAATGATGAAGAAGCTGGGACTGGATTACGGCGACCGCAGAATTGGTGTCGCCACAAGCGATATTTTCGGGTGGACAGCGCAGGCTTTGGAGACTATTGAACGGCGCGGAAACGGCAACGAATATGACCGTATCCGTGAACTGGTCAAGGAGTACGAAATCGGTGAGATTGTCGTTGGGCTGCCAAAGAATATGAACGGCTCAGTAGGACCCCGTGGTGAAATTTGCATCGAATTCGCAGGCAAGCTGCGGGAGCAACTTGATTTACCCGTACACCTTTGGGATGAGCGTCTGACGACGGTATCTGCTGAGCGGGTGCTGATTGAAGGGGACGTCAGTCGGAAGAAACGCAAGGGGATTGTGGACAAAATGGCCGCAGCCCTGATATTGCAAAATTTTTTGGATGCTAACAGTAAAAGGTGAGGGGTGTGCGGATATGACAAACGAGCAGATCGGCCAAGAAGAAGAACCGGAAATTATCTATATTCCTGATGAGGAAGGTAATGAAGAGGAATTTGAGGTCATCATGAAGTTTGAAGTCGACGGATCGGACGCGAAGTATATGATGGTGGTTCCACTGGATTCTGAGGATGAAGAGACTGATGAAGTCTATGCGTTCCGTTACGAAGAAGACGGCGACGACTTGCAGCTGTTCATGATTGAGAATGACGAGGAATGGGCTATTGTAGAAGAAACCTTCAATACTTTGGTAGACGAGCTGGATGGAGGAGCGGAGAATGACTGATTTTTCCGCTGATCAAGCGGTATGGACTTCGAAGCTTAAAGAAGTATACGGAGAAACAGTAGAACTGGAAGATGAGCAGGGCAAGTCTTCCGTTTACGATATTATTGCTGAATTTGCTGTCGGTGACCGTGCTTATGCTGTTTTGGCCGGTTCAGGAAGAGCTGCGGAGCAGGAAATTCTGCGGATCGTGGTTTCTCCTGACGGGCTTCCTGAGCTGGAGAGTATTATGGACGATGAAGAGTGGGAGGATGTTTCCGAGCTGTACGATGAGCTTACCTTCCCGGCTGAAGACACCGAATAAAGTCATAGCAGTAGCACGGAAGAGGGCGGATTTTTTTCCGCGCTCTTTTTGCTTGGAATGCAGAAAAATAAAAAAGTGTTGAATTTAAGACAATACAATTTTATACTTTATAGTCGGAAAGTGAGGCGTAACATTTGAAAGCCGTGATCCGCACTGTGCTTATTATAATTCTTGTCCTGGCAGCTGCTGCAGGGGGAGGAGCATGGTATATCTGGAATGGAATGCAGCCGGTAGAGCCCGCAGGGCCGGCCGTGACGGTTACGATAGAGAAGGGTATGGGAAGCTCGCAAATTGCCGACCTGCTCGAAGAGAAGGGAATCATCAAGAACGGATTGTTTTTTAAAGGGTATTTAAAATGGGTCCAGGAAGGCTCCAGCTTCAAGGCAGGAACCTATAACGTGAGTCCGGGCGACTCTTATGATACCTTGATCAGCCGGATGAATGCAGGGGATGTCGTGAAGGAAGATACCGTTGTATTCACGATACCCGAAGGGTATACGGCGACTCAGGTTGCAGATAAGCTGGCTGAAGCGTGGAACCAGAAGGCAGAGGTTTTTCTGCAGTTGATTGATTCAGGTGCGGGCCTTGAGGCAGTAGGAACTTTAGGAATCCCGGAGAATAAGGAGCTGCGGCACCGTCTTGAAGGGTATCTGTTCCCGGAAACCTATGAGCTGGCCAAGGACAGTACTCCGCAGGAGGTCATTGGAGCCATGCTGGAGCAGCTGGTGAAGAAGCTGGACACGATCCCTGAGTGGAAGGCAAAGCTGGCGAACCGTGGACTTACCTTGCATGAGCTGATGACGGTTGCTTCGCTCGTAGAGCGTGAGGTGGTAGTGAACGAGGAACGTCCGCTGGTCGCCGGTATCATTTATAACAGACTGGACAAGGGTCAGAAGCTGGAGATTGATGCTACGGTCCAGTATTTACTGGACAAGCAGAAGGAACGGCTCTACGAGAAGGACCTGAAGGTGGACAGCCCTTATAATACGTACAAGCAGGAAGGACTGCCGCCTGGACCGATCAGCAGCCCGGGGCTTGCTTCTATAGAAGCCTCAATGACTCCGGAGGTATCGGAATATTTCTTCTATGTCACCAAGAAGGATGGTTCCCAGGGGCATTTATTCGCCAAGACCTACAAGGAACATTTAGCCAATATCGAAAAAAGCAAACAAAATCAGTAGGAAAAAAGCTACAATAGTATTGATGCGATAGGCACAGGAGGTAACACAATGAATAACAAACCGGAGCTGCTGGCGACAGCAGCCTCGCTGGAAGAAGCGGCGGCTTTGCTTGCGGCAGGCGCAACTGCGCTGCTGATCGGAGATGACCGTTTCGGCATGCGGCTCGCCGGGCATTTCTCGCTGGAAGATACTGCAGCAGCTGTAAAGCTTGCACATGATACAGGCGGTAAGGTGTACGTAAGCATAAACGGGCTGATCTCCAATAAAATGCTGGAAGAGCTGCCGGCTTACGTCAAAGCAATCAGCGAATTGGGTGTAGACGGGGTCGAATTCGGAGACCCTGCTGTCCTGGCAGCCGTAAAGGCGGAAGCGCCAGGGCTGAAGCTGCACTGGAATGCAGAAATGACCTCCACCAATTACGCCACAGCCAACTATTGGGGCAGCAAGGGAGCTTCGCGGGTCGTCTTGGCACGTGAGCTGAATATGGATGAAATGACCGAAATGGTACCTCATCTGGAAGTCGAAGCCCAGGTGCAGGTACATGGCATGACGAATATTTATCATTCCAAGCGTAAGCTGGTAGCCAGCTATATGTCTCATCAAGGGCGTCCGGGTGATGGCGGCAGCCTTGGCAAGGAGCGCGGGCTTTTCCTGATCGAAGCGGAACGGCCGAATGAGAAGTTCCCGATATATGAGGATGAGAACGGAACACATATTATGAGCTCGGACGATATTTGTATCCTTGAGGATCTGCATTTCCTGCTGAAGGCTGGCGTGCACAGCCTGAAGATTGAAGGGCTGCTGAAGCCGGTGGCATATAATGTAGCTGTGGTAAAGGCTTACCGCCATGCTATTGACTCGTATTCCGCTGATCCGGCTGAATATGCTTACGATGAGGCCTGGATGGATGATATCCGGGCGCTGCAGGACCCTGAACGTGAACTGTCGTTCGGCTTCTTCTACAAAGAACAGGTATATTAAAATATATAAAAATATTTAATTTACTGTTTTAAAATTGGACTTAAAGCTTAACCTTAAAGATGAAGTAACGGAGGGGATTTTTGAAACTGGAGGAGCGGCAGCGTCCGCCTTTGTCTCCGGATGTTATCCGCAAAGCGGTATAATCAAAAACATCTGGAGACAACAGCGGCCGGAAGTTCAAACAATTCCCGCAGTTACGCTCCATCTAAAGGGGAAGTTATAAGGTCGGTTTTGACAGCAAAGATAGGAGGGAGAACAGGAATGGGAACCATGACCAAGCCCCAATTCAAGGGCAAACGTTACCGTCTGGACAAACCGGAGCTCCTGGCTCCGGCAGGAAACTTAGAGAAATTGAAATTCGCCGTGCATTATGGCGCGGATGCAGTATATATTGGAGGACAGAAATACGGCCTGCGCTCGGGAGCGGATAATTTCACTTTTGAGGAAATGCGCGAGGGCGTTGAATTTGCCAAGAAATATGGCGCCAAAGTATTCGTAGCGACGAATATCTACGCTCACAATGAAGACATCGCCGGGATTGAAGAATACCTGCGTAACTTATATGAAGCCGGCATTGCTGCCATTATTGTAGCCGATCCGGTGATTGTGGATACCGCGCTTCGCCTGGTACCAGGTCTTGAGGTGCATCTCAGCACCCAGCAGTCCACGCTCAACTGGCAGGCGGTATCTTTCTGGAAGCAGGAAGGACTGCCGCGGGTCGTGCTTGGCCGGGAGACCAGCCTGGAGGAGATTGCCGAGATCAAGCAGCATGTGGACATTGAGATTGAGAGCTTCATCCACGGTGCGATGTGCTCCTCGTACTCCGGACGTTGTGTATTGTCCAATCACTTTACAGACCGCGATTCCAACCGCGGGGGCTGCTGCCAGTCCTGCCGCTGGAAATACGACCTGTTCGAAGATGGCCGTCCGGAAGGAACCTGGGTATCGGAAGAGGATCAGGCAGTGGCGCCTCAGGCATTGCAGCCTGGCGTAACCCAGCTGCCGCTGCATCAGCCGGAGGATAATCCGTTCTCGATGGGTTCGAAGGATTTGTGCATGCTGGAGAGTATTCCTGAGCTGATCGAAGCCGGGATTGACAGCTTTAAGATCGAAGGCCGGATGAAGTCGATCCATTACGTGGCAACGGTGGTCAATGCGTACCGCAAAGCGATCGATGCCTATATGGCTGACCCGGAAGGTTATGTGCTGAAGCCGGAATGGCTGGAGGAGCTGCAAAAGGCGGCAAACCGTCCGCTCAATACAGGTTTCTTCTACGATACGCCGGATCATGAGGATCATATTTATGAGCCGGAGGAAAAAGCGGCACCTTATGATTTCGCCGGCCTGGTGCTGGAATATGATGCGGAGAGCGGCATGGCACTTGTCCAGCAGCGCAATAACTTCAAGCCGGGCCAGGAAGTGGAATTCTTCGGACCGGATGACACCTTCTTCAAGCAGACCGTAGGCGAGCTGTGGGACGAGGCGGGGAAACCGCTGGATGTTGCCCGTCATCCGCTGCAGCGGGTGCGCATGAAGGTTGATCAGCCTGTAGCTTACTTTGACATGATGCGTAAAAGAAAATAAAGTCATAAGAAAGATTTAAAGGGATGTCCTTCTTCTAGAAGGGCGTCCTTTTTGCGTATATTCCTTGGAATCCGCCGGAAGGCGGGCTGGATCTGAAGAAAGATGAATGTGGAATGAACTTTCCGGCTGCTCTCCCCGGAGCAGGGGACCTCTTACTGAATCGGACTGAGAAGCCGCTTTTTTGCCAAAAGCCTGCCTAATCTGGATGAAGCGGACTGAGAATCCTTTATCTTGTTCTTCTAAGCTTCAAATGAGCTGATTCAGAACAATTAACGGAATCTCAGTCCGGTTGTCGCGAGATTTCGCCTGATTTGGCCGAATAGCGGAATCTCATTCCTCCTAACAAGCGGACGTGGCCATGGAGCGTCTGCCAAGCTCCGGCTGGAAAATAATGCAGCCGGGGAGCTTCATACGCTCCGGTTTGATTCCCCCGTAGGGGGATTTTAGTTCTAGACCAAAATACTTATGCAGTTCGACAAAAACATAAAAATTCTGAAGCAATTTCTATAAAATACTAAGAAAAATGAGCCTTTGTGCCGATATATATCACAGGTAACGCTTACATACGTCTTCTAATCTAATTGGCAGGTGATTGTAATGGGGGCTCCAAATCCGGAGAGCGACAGAGACAAACCGAAAGAGAGAAGGATTAAAGTGGGAAAGAACAGTAAAAAGCCTAAGGTTGTACAAAAGGCTGAGACAGGCCAAACAGGTGATACCCAGACAACAAGTAAAGCGGCAGTTCAAAAACTAACTTTAAAGAACGTCCTGAATGGTTCAGTACGCCAGGTAAAGAGAGTTAACCCGCTGAAGTCCGTTGGTGTTAAGCTTTTCCTGATATTCTTATCTTCAATTGTGATTGTTGTGCTGTTCCTGGGGATTCTGTCTTACAACAAAGCCAAGAATACCATTAAGGATAATGTTTCCGAAGCCAACCGGCAGACGATTATCCAGACTTCTGAGAAGCTTGATATTACCTTGAAGCAGTATGAAAATTTGGCACTTCAGCTGTATTTCGATACGCAAATGCAATCGAATCTGACTGAGCTTGCCGCTGCTGCGAGCAGTTATGATAAATTTGTGGCTACTGATGCCGTCAGCAAGAAGCTCTCCAGCCAGACTACAACAGATTCCAATATCGTAGCGATCTCACTGATTCCAGAGGATCCTGCGATGACGATAATATCGAGCGGGAGCTCCGGTCTTACCGTGGACGGCTTAAGAGATCAGGAATGGTACAAGACTGCTGTCAAAAATTCAACCTCGTATGAGCCATACTATACCTCGGAAGCGAAGTCCGCACAGAACTACTGGTTCCCGACTTCCGTTGAAGGCGATGGCGGCAAGAATATCGCTATGGTCAGATCGCTCAAGAACCTGGGCTCGAATGCAGGTTATGTTGTTTTGCTTGAGCTTAAGAGCACTCTGCTTGAAGAAGCCTTCGAGAGCGTGAAGCTTGGGGACGGTTCGCGGATTCAGCTGGTATCACCGGAAGGAATGGTAGTTGCTTCTTCAGTACCGGCAGAGGACGGCAAGGTCTCAGAGCTTAACTTTATTATGGAGAGCAAGAAGAACAGCGAGAGTCAGGAAGCAAAGGATGCGAATGGCAAAGATGTCCTGGCGGTGTACAACCCGATGGAGAAGGCGGACTGGAAGCTCGCCGGAGTTGTTCCTACCGGCCAGCTGGTTGAAGCTGCCACTCCGATTCTGTTCACAACATTTATAGCGGCTGGAGCTGCAGCGCTGCTTGCCATACTGGTCGGCTTCTGGATGGTACAGATGATTGCCAAGCCGCTGGCACGTCTGAAGGATCTTATGGTTCAGGGGGCCAAGGGTGACCTTAGCGTCCGTACAGAGTATGTCTCGAAGGATGAGATTGGAGATCTGTCCGCCTCCTTCAATCTGATGATGGGGCGGATCACCGAGCTGGTTGCCCAGACAACGGAAACTGCGCGTGAGGTGCTTGAAACAGCCAATGATCTGGGCGACGCTTCCCGCAAGACGGCGATTTCTGCCAAGGAGATTGCTGCTGCTACGGAAGAGATTGCCGGCGGTGCCGGAAGTCTGGCGCAGGAGGCGGAACGCGGCAATGAGCTGACGGATCTGATTGCTACGCAGATGCAAAGTGTGATTGCTGCTAATGCCGAGATGGACCAGGCCGCCCGCGGAGTAGGGGAAGCCAGCGGACACGGTGCCAGCCAGCTCGAAGAGCTGCTGGAACAGACGGGCCGCACCGGTGAGATGACAAGCGCACTGGTGGACCGGGTCAACAACCTGAAGGACACGGTATATTCCGTGATTAAGGTGCTGGATGTAATGAAGAATATTACCCAGCAGACGAATATCCTGTCTCTAAATGCAACGATTGAAGCGGCAAGAGCGGGTGAAGCAGGCAGAGGCTTCATGGTCGTAGCTGGTGAAGTCCGGCAGCTCGCTGACCAATCCAAGCAGTCTATCGCCTTGGTTGCCGGCATTACAGACAAGATTATGGCTGAAATGGATGAGACAGTAGCAGTGCTGTCAGAAGTGGCCCCGCTGTTTAAGGAACAGATGAGTTCAGTCAAGAGTACCAGTGATATCTTCGTATCGGTGAAGGGACAAATGGAAGACTTCATTACCAGCCTCGAATCGGTCACCGGTGCCATCGACAGCCTGAATCATTCCCAAGGCGTGTTGTCCGATGCCATGAGCAATGTAAGTGCGGTTGCGCAGCAGTCTTCGGCCACTTCTGAAGAAGTTGCTTCCCTCAGCAATGAGCAGCAGAATGTTAGTGATCAGCTCGTATCGCTGTCCGGTAAGCTGCAGAGTGCATCGACACAGCTGGAGAGCAAGCTGTCACTGTTTAAGATATAAGCAGGCGGCAACGTACAATAACAAATTGAATCGTTCCGGGCATATAAATGTTGCATTCCGCCGCTTCTTTCCATCCGGGAAGGAGCGGTTTCTTTATGCTTGTACATCGGTTCGCGACCCCGTATAATAATTTTGTTAGCTAAATGTTATGATTTCCGAAAAAGTTAGCAACACTGAATAAAGACTCGTTATGTTAAACAGTGAATAGTATCTGGAGGTCTTATATATGGCTAAGAAAGTCACTATGCAAAAAATCGCCGACCATCTCGGCGTTTCCAAGTTTGTCGTGTCCAAATCCCTGTCCGGCAAAGGCGGTGTCAACGAAACTACCCGGGAGCGGGTCATTCAGGCGGCTTCGCAATTAGGCTACTTCACTCAGAAGAATGCCTATGTTCAAAGTATTAAACGCCCTCCGCAGCCTGTGGACAGTGACCGGAACAAACAGTCGGTCCTGGTGCTTATGCCTAATATCCGTTCGCAAACCCAGGATTCCCTATACTGGGGGAAGATTGTTGACGGCATTGCACTGGCGCTGGACCAGGAAGGTCTGGGCATGGTCATAGTCTCTGAGCACCGGACGGATAACTTCGTTAATATTCTCAACCCTAACGGACTGCTCGGGCTGATTGGTGTGGGCCAGATCTCGACCTCACTGCTGCTGGAGGTGCACCGTATCGGCCTGCCGATGGTACTGATTGACCATGAAGATACGCTTATTCCAAGTGATACGGTATTCGCCAATAATACGGATTCCATGACCCGGCTCAGCAATCACCTAATGGGCACGGGACATACAGAGCTGCATTTTATCGGAAATATCCGCTATTCCCGCAGCTTCCGTGACCGCTGGATCGGCTTCCGCAGCGCCCTGGAAGAGAATGGAATGAAGACGCCTGCCGGGGATGATGAAATGCTGCAGCTGGAGGGAATGGATGATGGAACTTTTGATGAGAGCTTTAAGCAATGGATGCAGAGACGCAAGAAAACCAAAAGTCTGCCAACTGCACTAGTCTGTGCCAATGATTTCATTGCGCTCACGATTAGTGATGTACTCAAAGCGGAAGGCTTTGCGATCCCGGGTGAAGTTTCGGTAACCGGCTTTGACAATATTGAGGACGCCACACGGGGGGTTCCCCCGCTCACTACTGTACATGTTCCGAAAGAGGCAATGGGCCGGGCGGCTGTAGAGAAGCTGCTAAACCGTATCCATAATCCTGCCGCACCGCTGGAGAAGATCCTGATTGCTGCCGACATTGTCCACCGGGATTCGGTGGCTGGACCAAGAGCATAGTTGGAATTATCAATGCGTCTGAGCCGGTGTCCGCTATCCGCGCGCTAACTGCTGCTATGAACACGCCGATTCCTTACACTCGATTCGCTACCGGCAGAATGAAGACTCATAAGTAAGCAGCGAAGGTATAATAGTTGTACTAAAATAGGAAATGTCCCGGTTATAGTTTCTCTTTTTGGACTGAGCACACGCCTATATAATTTGGACATCAGTTAAGAGAAGGGTGTGACGTTACACATGGCCGCGATTCCGCAGAACGAGCAGGCTCTGCACCGGTTCATTTCAATAATCTGTTCACCGCTGTCCATCGTTCAATATGTCCTTACGAAGCGTGATGCTCTAACCTACAAGCCTCCTGGAGAAATGATTCCTGTGCAGGATGCCTGCCTTCATGCCCATGTTATGGGGAAGGGAGACCACACCGTAATTCTGGAAGCGGGTATGGGCGGATCATCCCTGGACTGGTCAATGGTGCAGCCGGAGCTGTCGCTGTATGCCAAGGTGGTCTCGTATGACCGGGCAGGCCTGGGCTGGAGCGGGAGCGGCAGCCAGCCGGAAAGTGCAACCTGCAGGAAATACGTCCGGGAGCTCAGGGAACTGCTGAAGGCAATGGACTGCAAGCCTCCCTATATTCTGGTGGGCCATTCCTATGGAGGCATGATTGTGAGATGTTTTGCGGGGGAATATCCGGATGAAGTGGAGGGGCTGCTGCTGGTTGATGCTGTACATGAGAGCCGTTATCTTACGGATGAAATGAGCAACCGCCGGAAACAGCAGCGGGAGGCGAACAGACGGCAATATAAGCTGGGTTATCTGTTGGCGCCTGCGGGGATTCCCCGCTTGCTTAGAAGGCCTGTAGGAGGGCGGAGACTCCCGGCAGCTATCCAAAAAAACGCCTCAAGTCTGGGATACCGCAAGAGTGCTTACCGGGCCGCATATGCAGAACTGCTCTGTGCGGAAGAGAGTGCCCTGCAGCTGAAGTCGGCAGAGCCGCTAAGCAGCAAGCTTCCCATTACGGTGCTTAGCGCAGGCAGTCCGGATGAAGAATGGAAGCAAGGCCAGCAGCGCTTAGCCAGGCTGACCCCAAATGTACAGCATATTACCGAAGAAGATCCCCGGCATTCCATCCCCATACACAGACCGGAGACTGTCGTTAAATACGTCACCGAATTATTGAATATCTTATAGCACAGCGGATCAAACGAATAAAAGGCAGTACCGGCAGATCATTCTGCAGGTACTGCCTTTTTACTGGTAGAGATGCTTCGTGCAATCTGCCCTCAGACGGATATTACAGCTGCAATTACAGCTGGAGATTCCGGTCAATCAGGGCAATGCGCTGCTGGACACAGGCATAAGAGCGGAGCGGATCTTCAGGAGTATTCAGCACATAATCAAGCATTTGATCTACCGTAGTGGTAGCCACATGAATCCGGGTGTCGGAGGATGCGTAGTAGATGTAGATATCCCCGTTGTCCCGGGCGATTACGCCGTTGCAGAATACAACGTTGGATACATCGCCGACGCGTTCTTCACCGTCCGGAGCGATGAAATGTCCGCCAGGAGCATGGGTAACCTTGTTCGGCTCATCCAGATCGGACAGGAATGCGTACAGTACATAACGCAGTCCGGCAGCAGTGTTGCGGACACCGTGGGCGATGTGCAGCCAGCCTTGAGGGGTTTTGACCGGCGCCGGGCCCTGGCCGTTTTTCACTTCCTTGATGGTATGATAATAACGCTGATCCATAATGGATTCGCTGGTAATTACAGCATTCTCAATAGTATCGGACAGTCCCCAGCCGATGCCGCCGCCGGAGCCTGCATCAATGAACCCATCCTGCGGGCGGGTGTAGAAGGCATATTTGCCGTCTACGAATTCAGGATGCAGCACCACATTACGCTGCTGGGCTGAGCCGGTCTTGAGGTCAGCCAGACGTTCCCAGGTCTTCAGGTCCTTAGTGCGGGTGATTCCGCACTGGGCAACTGCGCTGGACAGATCGCCATGCGGGGCAGCGGGATCTTTGCGCTCAGTGCAGAACAGGCCGTAGATCCAGCCGTCGGCATGTTTCACCAGACGCATATCGTAGACGTTGATATCCGGTTCTTCAGTTTCCGGCAGGACAACCGGATGATCCCAGAAGCGGAAGCCGTCTACACCGCTGTCGCTCTCGGCTACAGCGAAGAAGGATTTGCGGTCATTCCCCTCGACACGGGCCACAATGTAGAACTTGCCGTCCAGCTCAATGGCCCCCGGGTTGAAGATGCCGTTCACGCCGATCCGTTCAGCGAAATAAGGATTGGTTGCCGGGTTAAAGTCATAACGCCAGATCAGCGGCGCATGTTCCGCTGTCAGCAGCGGGTATTGATAACGGTCATAGGTACCGTTGCCAAAGGGAACCTTCTCATTTTTGCGGCCAATCAGTGATTCATATCGTTCTGTTAACTGCGCCTTGCGTTCTGTGAATAATGTGCTCATTATTTAGTCTCCTTTGAGGTTGTTGTCAGTCTTCCGATCATTTCAAAGCAGGCTCTGCTGTTATGATAAGGGCATTTCCAGGCACTGACTTTGGATGCATGCGCCAGTGGCTGCAGGGATTCATCAACGGCCCAGAACCACTCGCCTAATGTATGATCGACCATGTAGCTGTTAGTGAACGTCCAGGCTGCCTCAGCAGCATCGCGGAACCTCGGATCTCCGGATAGCTGGTAGGCATTATAGAAGCCGACGATCGCTTCGGCCTGCGGCCACCAGTCTTTATTCTTATCCAGCAGCCCGTTCGAATCCGCCTCATTCCAGATTCCGCCGTCAGCGTCAATGCCTTCAGCCAATGTTGCTTCGGCCATGGACAAAGCCACACTGCGCACCCGGTGCAGCAGCTCCTCATCCCCAAGCACTTCAGCCGCTTCGACCAGGAGCCAGCTGCCTTCGATATCATGACCGTAGGAGATATGGTCGGACTTGATATTCCACTCTTCATCCAGGAACAGATGGAAATGCTTGCCTTCCTTATCAATGATGTGGAGGAGCATGACCTCAATCAGCTCAGCCAGCCGGGTCCGCAGCTCTTCGGATTTCCACACGCGGTACAGGCCGGTGTAGCCTTCCAGCACATGCAGATGGGTGTTCATCGATTTCTTCTCATTCATGTCCTTGCTGCTGAGACTTAAATTCTCTGTCATCTGCCACTGCTCAGAGAGGGCTTCAATATAACCTTTATTAATCGGATCATAACCGTATTGCTCGACGAGACGGAACAGTGCCACAGCCTGATCGAGTGCATCCTGGCGTCCGGTAGCATGGTGGAACTCTGCCAGGGCGTAAATGGCGAAAGCCTGGCCGTAGATCTGTTTTTTGCGTTCGGAAGGAGCGCCCAGCGCATCTACCATCCAGTAATAGCCGCCGTATTCGGTGTCGGTGAAATATTGAAGCAAATAGGCGTGGGCCCGTTCAGCCATAGTCAGGTATTCAGCGTTGCCATACATGCGGTAAGCGCTCGCAAAGGTCCACAGAATCCGTGCGTTCAGCACGAGACTTTTTCCGGCCTCCGGATCGATATTCATCTGGTTATCAATTTCACCTACGAATCCGCCATGCTTGTCATCCAGTGTATGCTTCATCCAGAAGCTGAGGATATTGTCTTTCAGCTCTGCTTCCATTTCGTTCCGCCAAATCAGGGGCGATTTCGTCATTTGGTTGTTCACTCCTAAACAGTAATGGTAGAAGATATTGAAATCCGGCTATAAGGTAGGCGGGGATTTCGTCTTGGAACTGTAATACTCTTCAATAATGCCTGCCGCCGGCTTGCCGTACATGCAGTAATCATCGTTGCCTGCTGCTTCATCCAGCGGATAGAGCTGTGCCGGCCAATCCCACAGCATGAAGCCCTGTACCCAGTCCCGCTTCCCGCAGGCGCCGAACATGGCCAGGTAGAAACGGCTCTGCTCTTCAAGATCCGGTCCGCCCTTGAGACTCCAGTCATTCGGGATGGCGGCACTGCCGGTCCGGCTGGGGCATCCCGCTTCCATGAAGAAGAAGGGCTTGCCGTATTTCATGACCACCGCCTCAATCCGGTCAAGCTGTACTTCCCAGTCCTGCTCGGGATAATAGCCGCTGGAAGAGATTACATCAAGCGCATCCCACCAGCTCACGTTATCCTCCTGATACTTATCGCAGTTGTAGGTGATTACACCGCTGTACACTTTGCGGACTTCGGCAATCAGGGCGCGCCATTCTGCGGCCCGCCGGTCCGCCTGGACCAGCTCACAGCCGACACAGAACATCTCGCAGCCGCTCTCTTCGGCAAGCACAGCATAATGAAGGATAAAGGCTGTATAGGAACGGAACCACTCTGACCATTTCGGCTCGCAGGGAACATCCTTGTCGAAGAAGTTGATATGAGCCCGCCATGTGCCGTCTGCACAATTCACAATGGGCTTCAGGCAGACCTTCAGTTCAAGTGACTTTGCCTGGCGGATGGCCCAGCGTACCTCTTCATCACTCACCGTGGGTTCCGACCAATAGGGGATTTCTGTAGATTGCGGGGTAGCTTGAAGTGCGCTGAATGCGATGGCGGTCCAATTCGCACCGGTAGAGCTTTTCATCAGCTCCATGGAAGACTCCGCTGCATCATTGGCCCAGGTTCCCCGTCTGCCCATGAACCCCCAGGTTACGCCTCCGATATACTCGCTAAGCAGTGACATGTGGTAACCTCGCTTTGCTGTAGAATGAACAAAAAATATAGTGTATGAAACAAAAAAAATAATTTATTTGTGTTTTGTTATTATGTTATTGTTATTTAAAGATAACAAGAATACAATTAAGTTATAACGCTTTTTATGAATGTTTTCAAGGGGGAATTGTGCAGGAAGCCTGAAACCGGCCTCTATGTATGTCCATTCTGCGGAATGGATGGAATCATCAGTCAACTGCAGCCTTGGCTGCGCCAATCTGAAGGGAGACTATTGCTATGAGAGAAGTTCAACTGATTGGAAGTAACATTCCGAATATGCCTTGGCAGGACAGACCGGAGGGAAATGAGAATCCGGTATGGAGACACAGTGACAACCCGGTCATCAAACGCAATCCGGCCAAAGGGGTTGCACGTATTTTCAATAGTGCGGTAATTGCCTATGAAGGAAGCTTCCTCGGCGTATTCCGGGTAGAGGATCATACAACCCGCCCTCATCTGCGTATGGGCCATAGCCATGACGGACTGGACTGGAAAATTGAAGACGCTCCCATTCCGTTCATTGATGAACAAGGCAACCCCTACATGCCGAGATATGCCTACGATCCGCGTCTGGTTAAGGTTGAAGATACATACTATATCATCTGGTGTACGGATTTCTACGGCGCCGCCATCGGTGTAGCCAGAACGCAGGACTTCAAGACCTTCATCAGCCTGGAAAATCCATTCCTGCCGTTCAACCGCAACGGTGTGCTGTTCCCTAAGAAAATTAACGGCAACTTCGTGATGCTCTCCCGTCCAAGCGACAGCGGTCATACCCCGTTTGGCGATGTCTTCCTGAGTGAGAGTCCTGACTTCGTCTACTGGGGCAAACACCGTCATGTGATGAGCAGAGGCGGACAGGGCTGGTGGCAGAGCACCAAGATTGGCGGCGGTCCCGCCCCGATTGAAACCTCCGAAGGCTGGCTCATGTTCTACCATGGTGTAACTGGAACCTGCAACGGGCTGGTGTATAGCATGGGTGCGGTTATTCTGGATAAAGACGAGCCGTCGAGAGTCAAATACCGCTCCAGGAATTTCGTGCTTACACCGGAAGAATGGTATGAGGAGAGAGGTTTCGTGAACAATGTGCTCTTCCCGTGCGCGACCTTGAATGATGCCGAAACGGGCCGCATTGCCATCTACTACGGGGCGGCTGACACTTATGTAGGTGTTGCGTATACGACGGTGCAGGAAATCGTCAACTACGTGATCGACACTCATGAAGAGGTTGGCGATGATGCGGATTTAGGCAAAATCTAGGTCGAATAAGGCAGCAGAGGCCTTTTCACCTGACACCGTTAGTCCGCATTCTATGCTACTCATCTCATACAACAAAATCACAGCGATAAAAGATCTGATGGTATATTATTAATACTGGCCTTGTGCGGAATCATTCCCTACAAGAATACAGCAGATCCGGCGGTGATTTTTTGAGCAAGTCAACAGTTCGCGGTAAAAGTATTCTTACTCGGCTGCATCCCTCCAAGTCGCTGGGGGTGCGGCTCTTTCTCGTGTTTTTCGTTGCGACGATGGGAATCGTCCTGTCTTTGGGCTATACATCCTACTCTGTTGCCAAACAAACTATCGAGAACAATGCACTGTCCGCTAATCAGCAGACAGTCGAGCAAACGGCAGAGAAGCTTGATGTAACTCTGCTGCGCTTTGAAGATAATCTGGGCCAGCTGTTCTACAATAAGGATATCCGGCAGGCAGTCTCAGAAGAAAGTACTGCTGCTACAGGCGGGGGGACGGAACAGGCCGCTGTGATCAGCGGCGAGTTGAACCATTGGCTCTCTGCAGTTACTAATGTGCAAGCGGTTTATCTGATTCCTCTTAATGAAGCACTGCCTGCCGCGTCAGCGGGGGCTGTGGACAATGAATTCCTGGCGGGTGTCCGCGAAGCTTCGTGGTACAAGCAGCTGCAGGATAAGCCGCAGGGCTTGTGGATTACCGAGGTACTGAAGCAAGGGGAAGCAGAAGGCGTGGTCCATTTCGCCAAGTCCGTAGCGGGGGAAGCCGGAAGCTTAGGATACATAGCGGTCTGTGACATCAAGACTACGGAGCTGGCCAGCCAGCTCAGCAAAGTCGATCTGGGGATGGACTCTTATATCCAGCTGCTGACTACCAAAGATGAGATGATTGCCTCTTCCCAGCATCAGGAGACAGACACTTACTTGCGTCTGGGAGGCACCCTGTTCAAGGGACTCAGCGAGAGCTCAGGCTCTCTGCCGACCAAGGATGAGAAGGGCAAATCCATTCTTGCCGTGTATGGTACGCTGCAGAGCTCGGGCTGGAGACTGCTCGGCGTTGTCCCTTCCGAGAATCTGATTAAAGATGCGGGACGTATCCTTAACACCACTTACATAGCAGTGGCTGCCGCTGCCGTCATCGCCATTCTCATTGGCCTCTGGATGGTAAGGATGGTCTCACGGCCGCTGTCGCGCCTGCGGGACCTCATGTTCAAAGGGGCAGAAGGTGACCTGCGCGTGCGTACAAAGGTAGTCTCGCATGATGAAATCGGCCAGCTGTCAGGTTCCTTCAATATGATGATGGAACGGATCACAGAGCTGGTCGTGCACACCAATGAGACTGCACGTGAAGTACTGGAGACAGCAGATGCCTTGGGCAATGCATCCCGTGAGACCGCTGTGGCCGCACAGGATATTGCCGCAGCAACTGAACAGATTGCCGGCGGTGCAGGAAATCTGGCGCTGGAAGCAGACCGCGGAAATGAGATGACCGCCCAGATCTCCGAGCGGATGGATGCGGTGATTGCTGCGGCCCAGGAGATTGGCGGGACCGCACATAACGTACAGGCGTCCAGCAGGGAAGGTGTCGTCAAGCTGCAGGAGCTGCTGGGCAGAACGCATGAGACCGGCGATAGGACGGGGAAGCTCGTCATTAAGGTCAATGAACTCAAGGATACCACCTCGTCAGTCATCCGGGTGCTTGAGGTCATGCAGAACATTACCCAGCAGACCAATATTTTATCGCTTAATGCTACTATTGAAGCAGCCCGGGCGGGCGAAGCAGGCAAAGGCTTCACCGTGGTCGCTGATGAAATCCGTCAGCTGGCTGAACAGTCCAAGCGTTCCATTGCAGTAGTGGCTGAGATTACCGACAGAATCATGAATGACATGCATGAGACTGTAGCCGCATTATCCGAGGTGGCACCGTTGTTTGGAGAACAGATGACCTATGTTCAGAGCACCAGCGAGATCTTCATCAGCGTACAGGGGCAAATGAATCATCTGATCACCCGGCTGGATTCCGTGTCAACATCCATTGACGGACTGAACCACTCGCAGAGAGTGCTGTCCGAGACGATTGGCAATGTCAGCTCGTTTGCGGAAGAATCGTCGGCCGCCTCCGAGGAGGTTGCATCCCTCACCGGCGAGCAGGAGAGCGTAAGCGAATATCTGGTCAATCTCTCCGCCAAACTGGAGAATGCCTCGTCCAAGCTTAAAGAACGATTGTCTAAATTTAGCGTGTAATCTGCGAGTATTAACCGCTTTTCCTTCTGGGGAAGCGGTTTTTTTGCGGTTTGGGGTGGGCATAATAGAACCCATAGTTCCGCAGCCCACTTGATGGAGGAATAACACTTGCAGAAGCTGGTTCACAAACGTATATTTTGGAGTCTGCTGATCCTGTCTGTGCTCGTTGCAGGCTTGATCATCAGACTGGCCTGGGTCCAGCTGCTTCTGAAGAATCAGCAGGTAAGCAGCAGCGGGTACACGATGGCACAGATGGCTGAAATTCAGAGCGAGCGGGAGACAGTATTGGACAGCGGGCGGGGCCGGCTCTATGACAGGAACGGAGAACCGCTGGCCGGAGAGACTGTGTGGACAGCGGCACTGTTTCCGCAGGAAGAGTCACTTCCGCTGCATACGGTTACCGGGGAGCCTGCCGGGGATAACCAATTGCACCGCCTGGCAGAAATTCTTGGGGTCAGCTACAGCCAGCTGCAATCCAGACGCACAGGACTTAAGGAGCCGCTGCTCTGGCCCTCCGGCAAGGGGGACACTCCGCTGGCATTGTCGTTGTCAGAGGCCCGCGAAGTGGAAGAGCTGGGAATTGAGGGGGTTAAGGCGCTGCCCTTTGCCCGCAGATATGATGGAGCCGCTTCAGGGCGGCAATGGCTTGGTTATTTGTCTGAAGCTTCGGGTGAAGCCCTCCGGCAATCACCGACTGGTCTGCGGATTCCGCGTACAGGTACGGACGGGCTGGAAAAAACACTGGAGCCGCTGCTGCAGGGAGTGGGGCATACAGAGGCGGTTGCCCAGGTGGATGCCCGGGGCAACCGTGTTCCAGGCAGTCCGATTGTAGTCAAAGCACCGGGGAATCCTTATTACCCGCTGTCTTTATATACCACGATTGATAAGAAACTACAGGAGAGCATTGAGCAGCTGGCCGCAGAAGCGGGCGTGAAGGAGGGAGCCGTTGTAGTCCTGGATAGCCAAAGCGGCGACATTGCCGCGATGGTCTCCTTGCCGTTCTACAACCCGGAGCAGATCTCGCCGCAAGGGGGCGAATGGAACAACCGGGCGCTGCAGGCAGCGGTACCCGGGTCCATCTTCAAGATAGTCACTGCCGCTGCTGCCCTGGAGGCCGGATTAACTTCACCGGAGGAACCGTTCTATTGTAAAGGGGAATACGGGAAATACGGATTAACCTGCCTGAACGGCAAAGGACACGGCGCCCTTACGATGGCGCAAGGGTTCGCCGTGTCCTGTAATACCGTGTTCGCCACGCTTGCCGAGCGGCTTAGTGGAGCACAGCTTAATGCTGCTGCTCTGGCACTGGGCCTTGGCCGGGACATCGGCTGGCAGGCTGAGAATACGCTGGGCCTGCCGCTGCTCCGGCCGCTCTCCGGGGAGCAGACGGGGACGATCTTCACTACGCTGCTGCCGGATGACGGCGGGGCCAGGGTGCAGACCGCAATTGGCCAGCGCGATGTGCGGATTACACCGCTGCAGGCGGCGAACCTCGTAGTCACGCTGCTGCATGGCGGGGAGGTTAGAGCGCCGCGTATTCTGCAGCGGGTTGCGTTTGCCAACGGGCAGACGCTGAAGGAGCTTCCGGGACATCTGGCCCCTGCGCCGCAGGACAGAATATCCAAGGCAACCGCCCGCGTGCTGCTGTCCATGATGCGTAAAGTGGTGACAGAAGGAACAGGCAGGACGCTGCAGGGCCTTGAATGGCCGGTCGCCGGCAAATCAGGCACAGCGCAGACTCTGGTCAAAGGCGTGGCACGCAATAATCAATGGTTCATCGGCTATGGGCCGGTAGACCATCCGAGATATGCTGTATCCGTTGCTGTCGAGAACGTGGCTCCCAGCAGTCCGCAGGCAGCTGCCAAATTATTCGGTCAAGTATTTGAGCTGCTGTCCGGATCAACGGGTGCCTGAGTACCGCCGGTACCTGCTGTACCTGCCGAAGCTGTACCTGCCGTATTACCCGATACGGGGCCGCCGGCTGTGGAGGGTTCAGAAGCGGCGAACGGAGACACGATGAACTCCTCCTGCGGCAGATAGATCCAGCGCTGCAGATACCCCTGCTGAATCAGCTCCTTGAGCAGGATCAGCAGGATCGGCGACAGAATAAGGCCAGCGATGCCAAATACAGAGGAAGACAGAATTACGAAGGATAACATCAGGAACGCCGAGGAGACGCCGATCGAATTTCCGGTGATTTTGGGCTCCAGCAGCTGTCTGATAACCATCACCACTGCCAGCAGAATGATCAGACCGATGGCAAGTGAGGTATTGCCGACAATGAACAAATAAATAATCCAGGGGATCAGAATCGCCGGTACTCCAAGTAGTGGCAGCAGGTCGAACAAGGCGCAGATCAGAGCCAGAGTAAGAACATTTCCAGTCTGCAGGATCAGCAGTCCGGCGAGAACGATCACGAAGGTAATGCTGATCAGAATCAGCTGGGCTTTTAGATAAGAGCCGATAGCCTTGAACACATTCCCCTGCAGGAAAGCGTAAGCCGTCTTAAAGGTCTTGGGCAGCTTGTCATGGGCGATCCGGCGCCAGTCCTTAATCTCCATACTGAGGAAAAAGGCCAGAATAATCGCAATGCCGAAATTAGCCATAAAAGAAGAGAAGGAGCCAAGCACACCGATCATATATTTAAAGAAGGTGACCATCCACGTCGAGAGGACATTGGTCGCATCGGTGAAATAACCGTTCAGCTTATCTGTGAGATCGGGCGGGAGCGCATCAATTTTTTGCTGGAGATAGGTGGTAGCCTCAGTAAAATGCTGCTGGACTATGTATGTATATCTGGGCAGATTGTCCTGGAATTGAATGACCTGAGTCGTAATCAGCAGTCCGGCAGCAAATAATGCGCCAAGCAGGATCACTAAGAAGAGCACCACGGAGATAGCGGAGGCGAAAGGCTTAGCCATTCCCTTGCGGTTCAGGAACCGGGCCAGCGGCTCAATCAGCAGGAAGACAAAAAAGGACAGGAACACAGGAGCGGCCAGCTGATACAGCTTACTGAATCCCAGCATCACGAGATATAGCGTCAGAATAACCAATCCGATGTCGAAAAAAGTGCGCCAATATTTTTTGTACAGCGGCAGCATAGAGATAAACGACTCCTTTTCTAGATAAATTTACAATAATCACTTCAATTCATTGTACACGATTTTAATAAAAAAGCGTCTATTTCTTTGGCAGCTGTGTTAAAATAGGGGGTAACGTTTTTTTGAGTGTACTACTTGTCGCCACAACGGTATTGTCCTCTTGCAGGACAGCAGACGCTTCTACTTACTCTACTTGGCCGTATCACACGTAAGACGAGCCAAAGTCAACTCTGGAAAAGCGGGGAATTTACATGCAGACTTTGCTGCTCTGGCTATTTTACATTTCTACCTTTTATGCTTTCATTCCTGGAATGATCAGCCGTATATTTGGTTATCGTGTCTTTCGCAAGGGAATCGGGCGCACGGATTATGGCCTGACCTTTGATGACGGACCTGACCCGCATTATACACCGTTATTGCTGGATTTGCTTAAGCGCTATGGAGCTAAGGCGACTTTCTTCGTGGTAGGTGCTCATGCTGAAGCGCATCCGGAGATTATTAAGCGTATGCATGACGAAGGGCATCTCATCGGGATTCACAATTATGTGCACAAGACGAACTGGCTGATGCGTCCGGCAACGGTGAGGAAGCAAATTCAGCGGACCGATGATATTATCTTCAAAATAACCGGCGAGCGCAGCACATATTACCGTCCGCCGTGGGGAATTGTGAACCTGTTTGACTTCTCGAAGCGGCGGCAGGTGCAGATTGTGCTCTGGTCGGCCATGTTCGGCGACTGGAAGGAGAAGCTGGGGGCGGAACGGCTGACCGACAAGCTGATCTCCAAGCTGGGTCCCGGTGAGGTCATGCTGCTTCATGACTGCGGTACTACGCTCGGTGCCGATCCGCATGCACCGGAGCATATGCTTATTGCCCTGGAGCGGATGCTTCAAGAAGCGGATAGACGGGGGCTGCGAAGTATCCGGATTGACAAGATGATCAAGGCGGTGCAGGACTCACCTATCACAAGGCTGTCTTTCGGCAAACGGCTGGTTGTCGGCTTATGGCTGGCCTGGGAACAGGTATTCCAGCTGTTGTTCCAGATTAAGACGATCTCTCCGGCAGATCCGTTCCTGCATTACCGGCTGCGTAAGTATCAGGGGAATCCCGTGCAGATGGATAACGGCGAGACCTTAAGCAAAGGCGACAAGGTGATAGAGCTGCATATCGACAACAGGCAGCTGTTCGAGCTGGGGGTTCATTCGCGTTCCTCGGCACAGCTTGCCATCCGCATGATCCGCCGCATGGAGAAGGATCTCCCGGTGCTTGCGGAGCGGATTGCCGGTGATGTGGATCTGGCGGATGCCAAGGCGCTCTACGGTGTGAGCATGCTGAACCGCGGGCCGGAGAAATTCGGATTCATGGTTCTGGATCTGCCAAGCGGCTTGTTCGCAAGTTCCACCAAATTCTATCTCAGTATTCTGCTCAGCGTCATTCACCCGTCAGGCGGAGCGAGACTTAAAGTCCGCAGTGAGCTGCTGGTACCCAAAATGATGCTGATGCCCGTGTCGCAGCTCCTCGACCAGATGAACCAGCAGCGGCCGCAGAAGCCGGTGAAGCAGCGGGAGCGGGTACGGGAAGAGGAGCACTCCCTTGAAGCTGAGCTTGAACTGCCCGGAGCAACGGTTGTTCATTGAATTGCAGCAGGCAGACAGCACTTATATATTTTGATATTTATCTATATCGCAACTGAAGCTGCTTCTTATGCTCCGCTGGCCTGAATGGGCTGGCGGGGTTTTTTATATATCTGGAGCTATTGCCGATATGTTTGCTGCCTGCGTCGGACGGAGATCCTGAGACCTCCATCCTAAGTCGAAATCCTGCACTAAATACAACATTTTGCTCCTCAAAGCCGCCGTAATCCAGAATTGTTGTACAAAAGGCAGCATTTCGCCTCCTCCGGGCGGCTCAGCGGGAAGATTATTGTATTTCATACAACAATCCTCCTGAACAACCCGTTATCGATGAATCAAAGTTGCAGAGCGTACAACATTTCCCTAGCGAACAGCGATAGAGACAATTTGGGTGGTCCCTACATCTGCTGGAACTGTACAATTCTAGTCGCAAACCGGTCCTTACATGTCAAAAAAGAGCAGTCCCGCCGCATTAACGGACGGGACTGCTCTTTCAGTTCATTCTCTCTATCTCAGGCTGCAGCCGATTAGATCTTCAGCACGCCAAAAAAGAGCAGCCCCGCCGCATTAACGGACGGGACTGCTCTTTCAGTTCATTCTCTCTATCTCAGGCTGCAGCCGATTAGATCTTCAGCACGCCGCCTTTGCTTGCATTGGTAACCAGCTTGGAGTAACGGGCCAGGTAACCGGTCTTCACCTTCGGTTCGAAGCCTTTCCAGCCGCTGCGGCGGACAGCCAGCACTTCTTCTTCAACCAGCAGCTCGATCTTGCGGTTGATCAGGTCCAGCTCGATGATGTCTCCATCCTCGACAAAAGCAATCGGTCCGCCCTCAGCCGCTTCCGGCGAGATGTGGCCGATACTGATGCCGCGGGACGCTCCGGAGAACCGGCCGTCGGTGATCAGGCCGACCTTGGCGCCAAGACCCATACCGACGATCTGCGAAGTCGGTGCCAGCATTTCCGGCATACCCGGTCCGCCCTTCGGACCTTCATACCGGATAACAACGACATGGCCTTCTTTGACCTTGCCGTTCGCGATCCCTTCCAGCGCCTGCTCCTGGGAGTCGAAGCAGATGGCAGGTCCTTTGTGGTAGCCGCCAACGGAAGCATCTACGGCACCAACTTTGATGATGGAGCCTTCCGGGGCCAGGTTGCCGTAGAGTACAGCCAATCCGCCTACTGGGGAATAAGGGTTGTCTATTGTATGAATAACTGACGTATCCTGAATCTCATGACCCGTGACATTCTCGGCCAGAGTCTTGCCGGTTACGGTCATGCAGTCGCCGAAGATGGCGCCCGGCTTCTTCAGCAGCTCGTTCAGCACAGCGCTGACGCCGCCCGCCCGGTCCACATCCTCGATGAAGATATCGGATGCCGGAGCCAGCTTGGCCAGGTAAGGCACGCGGTTGGCTACTTCATTGATGCGCTCCAGCGGATAGTCGATTTCAGCTTCCTGAGCCAGTGCCAGGGTATGCAGCACAGTGTTGGTGGAGCCGCCCATAGCCATATCCAGCGCAAAGGCATTGTCCAATGATTCATGGGTTACGATATCACGCGGTTTCAGATCCAGCTTGATCAGCTCCATTAGCTGGGTAGCTGATTTGCGGACGAAATCTCTGCGTTCTTCGGCAACAGCCAGAATGGTGCCGTTGCCCGGGAGAGCAAGGCCCATAGCTTCAGCCAGACAGTTCATGGAATTGGCTGTGAACATACCCGAGCATGATCCGCAGGTTGGACAGCCGAATTGTTCCAGTTCAAGCAGTTCAGCGTCATTGATCTTGCCGACCTGATGGGCGCCAACGCCTTCGAACACGGATGTCAGGGATAGCTTCTTGCCTTTGCTGTCTACGCCGGCCTTCATCGGTCCGCCGCTGACGAAGATCGTCGGGATGTTGACGCGCAGTGCGCCCATCATCATGCCCGGGGTGATTTTATCACAATTGGGAATGCACACCATTCCATCGAACCAGTGAGCGGAAACCATCGTTTCCACAGAATCGGCAATAATCTCGCGGCTTGGGAGCGAATAGCGCATTCCGATATGTCCCATGGCAATACCGTCATCTACGCCGATGGTATTGAATTCGAACGGAACCCCGCCGGCTTCACGGATAGCTTCCTTAACGATTTTGCCGAATTCCTGCAGATGCACATGACCCGGTACAATGTCGAGATAGGAATTGCAGACTGCGATAAACGGCTTGCCGAAATCCTCTTCCTTAACGCCTGCGGCCCGCAGAAGGCTGCGGTGTGGAGCGCGGTCAAAGCCCTTTTTGATCATGTCTGAACGCATTTTCTTGTTTGCCATGATGAAATTTCCCCCTAAAAGTATTGTGAGCCTAACCTCTTGGAACGGTGAGAACAAATATAGTGCCGCATTAACGCATTGCAATCCCAAAAGCTGCGTGTCTGCGGTTTATAGAAGGTACAAGGTCCAGCTTCTTGCAGTAAACAGAAGTAGGGCGGAGCCGTTTCTATAAAACAAGCGGATTGGATACGAACGTTAATAGAGAGTCTATCACAAAAAACCTCATTTTTCTACCGGGCAATGTGAAGTTTGTCGCAGTCATCTCCCGGCAGACAAATGGAAACGGCTACACCGTCCTCCACAGGAATCATACACAAAAAGCCTATCCGCGGCGGGACAGGCTTCTACATATTAATAAGGGAGAGGTTTAAGTAAATAATTACTAAAGCGAGCGTCTGATGGCGGCGCGCTGGAGTGAGATCATCCAGTCTATAGACGGCTCAACCAGCGGGTTCAGCATACGTTTGACAGCGGGCTGAGCCAGCAGCACCGTGCAGGATACTGCGCCTGCAATCAGAAGAGCGGCACCCGCAGCATTTCCGATATAGGCATACAGGCCGGAAACGGCAGCCGCCCGGACAATAAATCCGTGAAGCAGGAAGACGTAGAGGGTGCGGCGTCCCAAGTCTGTCATGCGGCTTAACCCGTAAGGGACCAGGCCCAGAAATGCCAGGGAAGCGGCAAATTGCAAACCATACACAGCGAGCCGGAACACACCCGCATACCATTCATGGGCACCGAGCTGCATATAGGTCATACTGCCGAACAGCCAGCCCATCGGGAGACCGCGTCCCGCTACGCCCATCACTATAAGCAGCAGGAGGGAAGCGGCAGCGGCAGCGGTTTTGACATATTGCTGATACAGCTTAACGAAAGCTCCGAATGAGAAATGATATCCGATGACGAAAAAGGGCAGATAGACAAAGGTGCGGCTGATGCTGAACCAGATTCCATCCAGCTGCAGATAACCTACAGCCACACCTGCGGCGATGGCGAAGGCAAACTGGGCGCTCTTGCTCCAGCGGCTCATCCCCAGCATGAGCAGACGCCAGAAGGCGTGGCTGGCCAGGAACCACAGCAGCAGGTAAGGAGCGAAGAAGGAATGCTGTATGTTATTTACATGGAATAAGGAAATGTCGAGTGCGGAGTAGAGGCTCTGAAAAATAATATATTGCAGTCCGATCTGCAGCAGCACCTTACGGCCGGCCGCGCCATTCAAGCTTTTACGGGCAAAGTAACCGGTCACGAGCACAAACAGCGGCATATGAAAGCTGAAGATCCATTGGTACAGGGTGTGGAGTCCGCTCATTTCAAGAATCAGGGGTTCGATCGCATTGGCCACAAAGACAGTTACAATAAGCATGAAGCGTAAATTAAGAAAAAACGTTTCTCCACGCGTGTCGAGCGAGCTTTCCCGGGTCATGACGTTACCTCCAATAAATACGGTTTGCACGATGCTTAATACTTTAATTTTAAAATACATGATTTCCGGTAAATAAATTGTGAAATACATCACAATGGTAAGCGCTCTCATGGTCGCTAGATGTGGCGAAGTGTTGAAGGTTGTTTGATTTCATTGATTACACTATAATTTTCTGTATGCAGTATCCGGGAGTGAATTCTATTGAGAAAAAGCAGTACCAAACGCAATGTGCTTATAGGAATTGTATTGATTCTGCTGGTGGCAGGGGTGTTTATATGGAAGTACCTGACTCCGTATCAGCCTGCTGAAAGAGCCGAATCCGCACTTGTCTCTGCCGGGGGAGTTACAGTAGAGCAGAATGACAACTGGATCTCGTTCGAGCCATCAGTTGCACTGGGCACCGCCGTGATCTTTTATCCCGGCGCATTGGTCGAGGCGGAAGCTTATGCTCCGCTTGCCAGGAAAATCGCAGCAGCCGGCCACCCGTTCTATATCGCGAGAATGCCGCTCAATCTGGCCGTGATCAAGGGGAATGCTGCCGAAGAGATTATCCGCGTGCATCCGAAGCAGTCCTTTGTGCTTGGCGGACACTCGCTTGGCGGGGTAATGGCCTCGCGCTTCGCTGCAGATCATGCCGACCAGCTGGAAGGCGTTTTTTTTCTGGCTTCCTACCCGGATGAGAAAGGCAGTCTGAAGGATACTACGCTGTCCGTATTGTCGGTGCTGGGTACGGAGGACAAGGTGGTTGATCAGGAGAGCTATAACGAAGGCCGGGCTTATCTTCCGGGCAACACTGTATACACGCCGGTCAACGGCGGCAATCATGCCCAGTTCGGCAGCTACGGCCCCCAGAAGGGTGACGGCATAGCTACCATCACAGAGGAAGAGCAGCAGACACGCACTGCGCGGGCCTTGCTGGATTGGATAGGGAATCTGCGTCAGAGCAAGTGAGCACCGAATGTCGGAAGTAACTCCGCCTGGGAGAGGAGTGTCAGTCTGAATGCCTGAATTGCATATTAATGAGATATCCGTTCCGTGCAGGGGCATCTTGTTCGACAAGGATGGAACGCTGCTGGATCTGCTTGCCACCTGGGGAAGCTGGGCTGATCTAATTCTGGAGGGGCTGGGCAGCCAGCTGGCATTAATCGGCGGCCTGCCGCGAGCCGGGCCGGATCTTGCTTCTGTGCTGGGTACGGTTCATGATGCCACCGGCAAGGTGACCGGCTATGATCCCGCCGGACCGCTCTCCATGGCGACCGCTGAAGAAACGACCGGGATTCTGGCCTGGCAGCTGTATGCTGCCGGCGTTCCCTGGAATGAAGCGGTAACGCAGGTGAATGCGATCTCCAAGGAAGCTATGAACGAGCTGCGCCGGCAGAGGGCGGCGGTGGCTATGCCGGGGCTGCATGCTTTTCTGGAGCAGTGTGCGGCCGCTTCCCTGAAGCTTGGTGTAGTGACCTCAGACAATATGGCCACTACCCGTGAGCAGCTGGAGTGGCTTGGGATTTCCGGTTATTTTCATTCCGTCGTCACCAGAGACAGAGTGAAGCACGGCAAGCCTGCACCGGAGATGGCCGAGACGGCCTGCCGGGAGCTGGGCCTGCTGCCCGGGGAGACGGTCATTATCGGTGACAGCAATGCGGATATGCAGCTGGGCAAGGGTGCCGGACTGCGGCTTGCTGTCGGCATTTCTCCGGACGGGAGTATAGCCCACCTGCTGGATGCGGATATTGTTGTTTCCGGCTATCCGCAGCTCCGGTTAACATTCTGATTTCATTTCTGTACAGAGAGGAAACGTGTGGACTCTATGGATCAATTGCAGCTACTGGCTTCCTGGATCAAAGCCAGCGGGAATATTGTTTTTTTCGGCGGTGCCGGAACATCAACGGAGAGCGGCATACCGGATTTCCGTTCGGCGGCCGGTCTATACCAGACTCAGCATAACTCTCCTTATCCGCCTGAAGTCATGCTGAGCCGCAGCTTTTTCATGTCCTCGCCGGACATTTTTTTTGATTTCTACCGCAGCAAGATGATTCATCCCGAGGCGAAGCCGAACGGAGCCCACCGGCTGCTGGCTGAACTTGAAGCCAAAGGCAAGCTGAAGGCAGTCATTACACAGAATATCGACGGTCTGCACCAGCTGGCGGGAAGCCGCCGGGTGCTGGAGCTGCACGGCTCGATTCACCGCAATCACTGCATGGACTGCAATACCTATTACGGTCTGGAGCAGATTCTGGAGCAGACGGCTGCTGTACCGCTGTGCCCGGAGTGCGGCGGCATCATTAAGCCGGATGTGGTGCTCTATGAGGAAGCGCTTGATCATGATGTGCTGGTCGAAGCAGTGGCGGCGATTGCGGCAGCGGATCTGCTGCTGATTGGCGGCACCTCGCTCACCGTCCAGCCGGCGGCAAGTCTGATCACCTACTTCCGGGGAAGGCATACGGTGCTGCTCAACGGCGATCCGACACCGTACGATCATCAGGCAGATCTGATAATTACGGACCGGATCGGCGATGTGATGGGCAGAATACAAGGGCTGCTCGGATGAGGATTTCAAGCTTTTTCCCGTGAGAAGATTACAAAGTCTGTCCGGAGTTTAAAATAGGGTATTGCAATAACTGAGGAAACGAGAGGCAGGGATAAGCAATGGTATATGTGGCTAGCGATGAACGGTATGAAGTCATGCGTTATAACCGCACCGGCAGGTCGGGCCTCAAGCTTCCGGCAATTTCACTGGGCCTGTGGCATAATTTCGGCGGCATCGACACTTATGAGAATGGCCGTGAGATGATTACTCGCTCTTTCGATCTCGGAATTACCCATTTCGATCTGGCTAACAATTATGGCCCTCCGGCAGGCTCGGCAGAGGAACTGTTCGGCAAAGTTCTTGCCCGTGATCTCGCTCCGTACCGTGATGAGCTGGTAATCTCCACCAAGGCGGGATATTATATGTGGCCTGGTCCTTACGGGGACTGGGGTTCACGTAAATATATACTGTCCAGCCTGGATCAGAGCCTGAAACGGCTGGGACTGGACTATGTGGATATTTTCTATTCCCACCGTCCGGACCCGGAAACACCGATGGAAGAAACGATGGGAGCCCTGGATCATGCTGTACGTTCAGGCAAAGCGCTTTACATCGGCTTGTCCAACTACACGGCTGAGCAGACGGAGCAGGCAATTGGCATCCTGAAGGAGCTCGGAACACCGCTTCTGATTCATCAGCCGCGGTATTCCATGCTCGACCGCTGGATCGAAGGCGGGCTGCAGGATGTACTGGAGGAGCATGGCATCGGCAGTATCGCCTTTACCCCGCTGGCTCAGGGCCTGCTGACCAGCAAATACCTGAACGGCATTCCCGGCGATTCCCGGGCTGCCGGTCCATCCGCCTTCCTGAACGAGAGCCGGATTACGCCGGAGGTGCTGCGCAAAATCCACGCGCTCAACCAGATGGCGGTAGCGCGCGGCCAGAGCCTGGCCCAGTTCGCGCTCCTCTGGACGCTGCGCGGCGGCAAAGTGACCTCGGCGCTGATCGGCGCCAGCCGGGTAAGCCAGATCGAGGAGAATATTGCCGCTCTGGCGCATGGCGATTTCTCGCAGGAAGAGCTGGAACGGATCGAGACGATCCTAGGATCAGAGGATGAAGCCTGAGTAGTCTATAGAATTGACAAGTAACAGCCCGCTTCCGGAACAGGAAACGGGCTGTTGGCTTAAGCGGAGTTCTGGTAGAACGCCGGATGTTCTCCTGAGCCTATTTCTCCCCGGGATTGGCAGTCGCCTGCCGGTAAGTGCTGGGGGACTGGGCACAAAAGCGTTTGAACTGCCGGGAGAAGTACAGGGCATCGGTCAGGCCGACGGAGGCTGCGACCTGCTCTACCGACAGCTCAGGCCGTTCGCGCAGCAGCTGGCGGGACTTCTCGATGCGCAGCTTCAGCAGATAGGTCACCGGTGAGAGGCCGGTCTCCTGCTTGAAGATGCGCGACAAATAAGCGCGGTTATAGCCCAGGCTGCCGCACATCTGTTCAATGGATACCGGATGGGCATACTGGGAAGCCATATAGTTGATCATTTGCTTCACCGTGCGTTTGACCTGCGATTCTGCCCCGGGTAACCTTGAAGAGGAGATCAGCAGACCGGATGCTTCACCGATGATCAGGTAAAGATAGCCGAGCGAGGTCAGATGCGCGCTCTCCTTGCCCGCATAGAAGGCGGACATCATCCCGGCGAGTGCACCCGGGATCACACTGCCTTCAGCCGAGGTCAGGACCGGCTTCTCGGGGGAGAAGCCGGCCTGCAAGGCGAGCTGCTCCGCCTCCGTTCCGGTGAAGGCGGCCCAGCGGTACCGCCAGGGCTGCTGCTGATCGGAGATGTAGCTGACCAGCTGGGCCGGGTGGATCAGGAAGCAATCTCCCGTTCCCAGTTCATATTTGCGCTGCTCGGTCCGGAAGACACCGGAGCCGGCCTCAATGTAGTGAAGCAGATAATAATCGTAGATCTTGGGTCCGGCCTGATGCAGCGGAAGTGTCTGGCTCTCCCCGGCGAACAGCACATGCAGAGGCTGCTGATCGAAATACACGGGATTTGATCCTACGGAATAGGTATGTTCCAACGGCCATCCGCCTTTCTTGAATATAACGCTATCATAGCTTAGCATGAGGGGAAGCGCAGAAATGAATCTTTATCTCCAGTATATCCTCCCGGCGGCTGGAAGTCACATTTGTCCATGTATTGCACACATGATTGCATTATCAGGGCAAGTCTGATTTTATTATAATGTAAGCATGAAGGAAGCAAGTTTAAAAGCAAGCTGAAAGCCCAAGCACAAGCAGCGAAAGGATGGAGTGGCAATAATGAGCGTACAGGAACTTAACAGTAAATTTATCGAGAAATACGGGGAGAGCAGCGAAGAGGCGCGGGTATTCTACGCACCAGGCCGTGTGAATCTCATCGGAGAGCATCTGGACTACAACGGCGGTTATGTGTTCCCGGCAGCATTGGACTTCGGAACTACCCTTATCGTGCGTCCGCGTACAGACGGCAAGGTTCAATTCGCATCGACGAATTTCCCTTATGAAGCCTCTATCGACTACAGCGAAATCGGCAAAGCCAAAACCGGCGAGTGGGTTGACTATCCGGTTGGTGTTATGGTCGAGCTGGCCAAGAAGGATCTTCCGGTATCCGGAGGGTATGACCTCTTGTTCCACGGAGAGATTCCGAACGGCTCGGGCTTGTCCTCTTCCGCTTCCATCGAGGTAGTAACAGGTTATGCCTTCCTGACGCTGCTTGGCGGAGACACGGATACTGTAGAGATCGCCCTGCTGTCCCAGCGTGCGGAGAACCAGTATGTCGGCGTAAACTCCGGTATCATGGACCAGTTTGCTGTCGCCAACGGCAAACGCGACCAGGCCATCCTGCTGATGTGTGACACTCTGGAATACAGCCTGGTACCTTTTGTGACCGGTTCTTATAAGCTGGTTATCGGCAATACGAACAAGAAGCGCGGCCTTGTGGATTCCAAGTACAATGAGCGCCGCAGCCAATGCGAGGAGGCTCTGGCTATTTTGAAGCAAGAGGTGCCAACCCTGTCTTACCTGGCCGAGCTTAAACCTGAACAATTCGAGCTTCATCAGCATAAAATTTCGGACGAAACCGTCAGACGCCGCGCCCGCCATGTGGTGGAAGAGAACCAGCGTGTGCTCGATTCGGTTGAAGTGCTCAAGAACAATGACCTGAAGCAATTCGGACTCTATATGAACGACTCCCATGTCTCACTACGTGACTTGTATGAAGTCAGCTGCGAAGAGCTGGACATCATGGTTGAAGAAGCACAGCGTATTCCGGGAACACTCGGCTCGCGTATGACAGGTGCCGGATTCGGCGGATGTACAGTATCTCTGGTACATGAGGATGATGTGGAACGTTTCATTGCCGAAGTCGGCGAAGCTTACAAGAAGCGATCCGGCCTGACGGGCGAGTTCTATGTATGCACGATCGGCAACGGCGTCGAAGAACTGAAAGGAGTGAAATAAGATGGCGATTCTGGTAACGGGCGGAGCAGGATATATCGGTTCCCACACAGTAGCAGAGCTGCTGGACCGCGGGGAAGAGGTTGTAGTTATCGACAATCTGCTGACAGGGCACCGCGAGGCGCTGCTGGGCGGCAAGCTGTATGAGGGAGACCTGCGCGACAAGGCACTGCTGGCCAAGCTTTTCTCCGAGAACAAGATTGAAGCGGTAATCCATTTCGCAGCGAGTTCCCTGGTGGGCGAGAGCATGAAGGATCCGGTAAAATATTACGACAACAACGTGTATGGTACACAGTGTCTTCTCGAAGCGATGCAGTATGCCGGAGTGGATAAAATCGTCTTCTCCTCCACAGCCGCAACCTACGGCGAACCGGAAAAGGTGCCGATTGAAGAAACTGACCGCACTGAACCTGCGAATGTGTACGGGGAGACCAAGCTGACCATGGAACGCATGATGGCCTGGTTCGACAAGGTGCTCGGCATCAAATACGTAGCGCTGCGCTACTTCAATGCTGCAGGCGCACATGCCAGCGGCAAAATCGGCGAAGACCACCGTCCGGAGAGCCACCTGATTCCGCTGGTGCTCCAGGCTGCACTTAAGCAACGGGAGAACATCGCGGTCTTCGGCGAAGACTACCCGACAGAAGACGGAACCTGCGTACGCGACTATATCCATGTCAGCGATCTGGCGAATGCGCATGTCCGTGCGGTAACCTACCTGCGCAGCGGCAGTGCAAGCAATATCTTCAACCTGGGCAACGGCCTGGGCTTCTCGGTGAAGCAGGTGATTGAGACTGCGAAGAAGGTAACCGGCCTGGACATCCCGGTTGTAATCCAGGAGCGCCGCGCCGGTGATCCGGCGGTACTGGTCGCTTCTTCGGCCAAAGCCCGGACGATCCTGGGCTGGGACCCGCAGCATGCCGATCTGGAAGGCATCATCCAAAGCGCCTGGAACTGGCACTCCGCGAACCCGGAAGGGTACGGCGGCTAAGCCTGCCACTGTACTTGTTGTGAACAGTACGGAAGCCTGGCTTGAAGAATAAGCAATCCTAAGATGAACAAAAGAAAAATAAAAAGCTAGAAGGATCGAAGGGGGATTTTGGAACTGTAGGAGCGTTAGTGACCGCCTGAAAGCTTTCCGCAGGAAAGCTCGCTTCGGAAGCATCAGCAGTCACCGGATTTCAGCCGCAATCAGCGGGTCAATCAAGAAATCTGGGGACAACAGCGGCCGGAAGTCCAAATATTCACCGTAGTGACGTCTATGGCTTAAGTTAATATCTTAAGTTCAGCTATATTCCGCAGGAAAGCTCGCTTCGGAAGCATCAGCAGTCACCGGATTTCAGCCGCAATCAGCGGGTCAATCAAGAAATCTGGGGACAACAGCGGCCGGAAGTCCAAATATTCACCGTAGTGACGTCTATGGCTTAAGTTAATATCTTAAGTTCAGCTATACAGGTTGCACCATATAAGGAGAATTGAAATGCAGAACGATAATATTACGGCTGCAGCCTCTGAGAAGGCATTGTATGCGATTGAACAACTGGTTCTGTTCGCGCAGCACAAGGAGCTGATTCAGCCTGCTGACGTTGATTACAGCCGCAATGAACTGCTGGACCAGTTCGGCTTCAGCGAGCCGTATGCCGGTGAATTCACCGAAGGTCCGCTTGAAAGTCCGCAGGCCCCGCTGGATCAATTGATCGACTACGGGTTTGAGACCGGGCTGATTCCGGAGAATACGGACACTTACCGCGATCTGCTGGACGCCAAGATCATGGGCCTTCTGATGGCCCGGCCGTCCGAGGTAAATGCGGAGTTCGCCGCGGTCCAGGCGGAGCAGGGCATTCAGGCGGCCACTGACCGCTTTTATAAGCTGAGTATTGATTCCAACTATATCCGTATGGACCGGGTGGCCAAGAATGTGTATTGGCTCCAGGATTCGCCGTATGGGGATATCGAGATGACGATCAATCTCTCCAAACCGGAGAAAAGTCCGAAGGAAATCGCCATGGCCCGGCTGCTCCCGCCACCGGTCTATCCGAAATGCCAGCTCTGCCGCGAGAATGTCGGCTATGCCGGACGGGTCAATCATCCGCCGCGCCAGAACCTGCGAGTGATTCCTCTCGCGATGAACAATGAGAAATGGTTCTTCCAGTACTCGCCGTATGTGTACTATAACGAGCATTGTATCGTGTTCCACCATGATCATGTGCCGATGAAGCTGACGAAGGATACGCTGAAGCGTCTGCTTAGCTTTGTTGAATCCTTCCCGCATTATTTCATCGGCTCGAATGCCGATCTGCCGATTGTTGGCGGCTCGATTCTGACCCATGATCACTTCCAGGGCGGACGCCACACCTTCCCCATCCAGAAGGCACCCAAAGAGGATAGCTTCACCCATGCTGCATATCCAGGCGTTAGCCTAAGCATTGTGAAATGGCCGATGTCTGTGCTGCGGATGCACGGGGCAGATCCTGCCGTGCTGCTGGAAGCCGGCAACAGTATCTATGAGGCCTGGAAGACTTACAGCGATCCGGCAGCTGATGTCCTGGCCTTCAGTGAAGAGGCCGGGGAGAGCGTGCCGCATAACACGGTTACACCTATTGTCCGCCGGGCAGAAGACGGCGGCTATGAGATGGATCTGGTGCTGCGCAACAACCGGACCAGCGAAGAATATCCCGAAGGGATTTTCCACCCGCACCGGGAAATGCACCACATCAAGAAGGAGAACATCGGCCTGATTGAGGTTATGGGCCTGGCGATTCTGCCGGGACGCCTTAAGGAAGAGCTCGATGCTGTCGCTGGCGTTCTGGCCGGAGACACCGCACTGCTTGAAGTGGTCCAGAGCCAGGGAGCTGATCATCCGCTCGCGCTGCATGCATCCTGGATCGCGGAGCTGGCCGGCCGTTTTGGCACTTCCCTGAGCCGCGAGGAAGCGGTGAAGACGGTGCAGAACGAGGTAGGCACCAAGTTCACGCATATTCTGGAGCATGCGGGAGTCTACAAACGCACACCGGAAGGCCAGGCGGCATTCCGCCGGTTCGTGAACAGCAGCGGCTTTAACTAAGACCGCTGTGTCTTGTAATGAGATGTCCCTGCCGGAGTGTCGGCGGGGGCATTTTATTATTGCGCGGGAAACTACGATGCAATGATGTGTCCGTCGGAAGTGGGCGACAAGAGGAAATGAGGAGCAGAAGTGCCCATGATTTCGCTGAAAGCGGGCGGCAAGTGGAAATTAAAGGGATAAATCCCTCTGAATTCGCCGAAAGTGGGCGGCAAGCGGAAATTAAAGGGATAAATCCTTCTGATTCCGCCGAAAGTGGGCGGCATGGGGAAATTAAAGGGATAAATCCCTCTGATTCCACCGAAAGCGGGCGGCAAGCGGAAATTAAAGGGATAAATCGTTACTACTTAGGTCCCCCCTATCAATCCAAGGAAATCATTACCTAA